>JAACJQ010000441.1 GCA_016879935.1 Archangiaceae bacterium
CATCTCGAAAGACGTCGCCGACTACGCCGTTCGCCTCGCGACCGAGACGCGCAGCCACTCCGAGATCGAGCGTGGCGTGTCGACGCGCGCGGTGCTGGCCCTCGTCTCGGCGGCCCGTGCGTGGGCCCTGTGGGAGGAGCGCACCTTCGTGACTCCGGGAGACGTTCGCGCCGTGCTGCGTCCGGTGCTCTCGCACCGGCTCGTGCTCAAGACCTCGATGCAGGGTGCGTTCAGCCGCGAAGAGGCCGGGCACCTCGTCGACGAGCTGGCCCGCCGGGTGCCGTCACCGAGGTGAGTGCATGCTGGAGCGACTCCGCCGTGCGTTGAACCCGGGCCGGCTGCTCCGAATCACGCCGATTGGCCGCGTGTATCTGTTGATCACCGTCGGCATCGGCCTCGGCGCGCTGAACACCGGCAACAACCTGCTCTACCTGGTGCTCGGGCTGCTGCTGGCAACCATCATCGTCTCGGGCATTCTCTCGGAGCGCATCATCTGGGACCTCGAGGTGCGGCGGCTGTTGCCCGACGGTGCCTTCGCGCACGAGCCCTTCACGATTCGTTACGAGATTCGCCGCAAGAAGGGCCAGGCGTTTGCGCTGACGATCAAGGAGGCCGGCTCGGTGGAGTCGCAGGGGGCGTGGGCGCCCGTCGTGGTTGGTGGCGCGCCGATCGTCGTGCGTGGGCTCGCGACGGCTCCCAGGCGTGGGCCATGGGCGCTCCAGGCCATTGAGGTGAGCACCACCTTCCCCTTCGGCATCTTCGAGAAGATCCGCACGCTCAAGGTGAGCGACAGCCTCATCGTCTACCCGCGCCGTGGGTTCGCGTGTGATCCGCCGCCGCGCTCCGACACGCCGCTGCGTGGAGACACGGGCGGCTCGAAACACCGCGATGGCACTGCCGATCTCGCCGACCTGCGCGAGCTCGCCCCCAACGAAGACGCCCGCCGCATTCACTGGAGAAAGAGCGCCACCGCCGGAAAGCTGATCGCCGTCGAGCGCGAACGGGAAGAGCGCCGCCAGGTGACCCTCGAGGTCGACACCTCACTCGCGTCGGACGAGCTCGATCGAATCTGCGAAGAGGTCGCAGGTCAGACGTCGCTTTTGCTCTCGCGCGGCTACGACGTCGGCCTCGACGTGGGCCGGCGACACCTTCGGCCAGGCAATGGAGCGCCGCACGAGAAGCGCATTCTCTCGGCCCTGGCCATGGCGGGCTACGGAGAGGACGAATGAGCCGCGCGCCCGGCGTGTTGTCGCGTGACGTGGCGGCGCTCTCGGCGTTCGGGGCGGTCGCCATCTCGGGCGTGTTGCCGCTGCCCATTCTCGTCATCTTCCCAGTCGTCTTCGTCGTCTCGCTGCTTGGCTACCGGCCGCTCGCGGGTCGGCGGGTCGCCAGCGTGATCGTGCTGCTGGCACTCGCGGTGCTGCTCTTCGGCTCGGTGTGGTTCTCGCTGCTCGATCTCGTGGTCGCGGCGGTGTCGTTCGCGACGCTGGTCACCTGCCATCGCATGCTGGCGGAGCCGACGCCGCAGGCCTCGAGACAGGTGTTGCTGTCGGGCCTTCTGCTCGTCGCGGGTGGCGCGGCGCTCACCGGTGAAGCGCTGTTCGCGTTCTTGATGGTGGCCTTCTTCTTCGCGGCCTCGTGGTCGATGGCGTGGCTGGTGCTCGCGCGCGACGACGCCCAGCTCGAAGCGCCCGAACGACGCGCGATCTCGCGGCAGCTGTTCTCTGGAGCCCTCGCCACCCTCGTGATGGGGCTGGTGTTCTTCGTGTTGTTTCCACGCCTGTCGTGGAACCTCGCAAACCGTCGCAGCGCGGGTGGGCTCGGTGGCGTCACCGGCATGTCCGAGACCGTGAAGCTCGGCGGCGGCGGCGACATCAAGACGAGCGCGCGCGTCGCGTCTCGCGTCACCCTCGCACCAGAGCCGGGCGTCGAGCAGCTCAACGGCTATTTCGTCGGGCGGCACTTCGATGCGTTCGACGGCCTCGAGTGGAAGTCGACAGGCAAGGCAGGGGCGCCGCAGGGCTGGGTCAACCTTCGACACGCAGGTCGGCGGCTCAAGACCGTCACGCAGGAGTACGAGCTGACCGCAGCCTACGGCAGCCGAACCCTCGTCGCGCTCGACACGCCCACCACGTTCACGCGCGCGAGGGCCATCAACCTGTCGGGCCCGCAGCAACTGCCGCTCATTCACGTGCCCGACGACCAGGTCTTCGGCACCCTCGACGGCAACGTCATCACCTACACCGCGAACAGCGATCTTGCGCCGCAGGTCGATCGCGCCGCGCCCAGCGCCGCCTCGTCACAGACGCCACCTGCGCTCGACGCGCGCATCGCGCAGCTGGCCGACGAGATCGTCGCGGGCTCGACCGATCAGCTCGCCATCGCCAACAAGCTCGAGGCGCAGCTCAAGCAGCGCTACGCGTACACGCTCGATCTGCCGGGCGCCGTGACCGACCCGCTCGCCGACTTCCTCTTCGTGCGCCGCGCGGGCCACTGTGAAGACTTCGCCACCGCGCTCGCGGTGATGCTGCGGCTCAAGGGCATTCCCAGCCGCGTGGTGACGGGCTTCTTCGGTGGAGAGCTCGTCGGCAACCGGTACGTCGTTCGTTCGGGCGATGCACACGCGTGGGTCGAAGCGTTCGTCGACGGCGCGTGGGTTCGCCTCGACGCCACACCCGATCTGGGCCGCTCTGCCTCGGGCAACCGGCTCGCTGCCGCCCTTGCAGGCGCGTGGGAGAAGCTCGAGGAGTGGTGGCGCTCCCGCGTCATCGACTACTCGTTCCAGGACCAGATCTCGTTCGCGCGCTCGATCGTGCGGCCGCCCCCACTGCCGCAGGAGGACCGGGCGACGGAGCCGACGGCCGACCGCCCCCAGGGGCTTCGTGTCGGGGTCGGTCTGCTCGGGCTCGCGCTGCTGGTGCTGGGACTCTGGCTGCGGCGGCAGACGGCGCCTCGGGCACACCCCGCCACCTCGTTCCTCGAGCAGATCGAGGCCAGGCTGAAGCTCGCGGGGGTCGCCCAGGTCGACGAGCTGCCGATCGAAGAGCTGTCGGCCTCGATGACCCGCGCCGCCCACCCCCTCGCTCCGGCCGTCGCTCGAGCGGCCCGCCGGTACCTCGAAGCGCGTTTCCAGGGGGCCGTGCTCGACGTGGGTGAGCAGGCGACACTCCTCGCGGCGCTACAATCGCCGCCCCGCTGACTCGGGTGTTGCTACGCTGCGCGCCGTGCTGCTGCGGATCCTCGAGGCCGTGCTCCCCGTACGACGAGGCGAACGGCAACTGACGTTCGCGTTGTTCCTGCACAGCCTCTTCGCCGTCGGCTCGTTCCTGACCGGCCGCAGTGTTCGCGACGCGTTGTTCCTGGCGCATGGCGACCGTTCCCAGCTCGCGTGGATGTACGTGCTCTCGGCCGTCGCCGTCACGGCCACCGGGCTTGCGTATGGCCGCCTTGCGACGCGCGTTCGTCGCGATCTGATGGCGCTGGGCTCTGCGTCGACGTTCGCCCTGCTGTTCGGCCTGCTGTTCGTACTCGAGAGCAACCACCCGCCCTGGGTGTACTCGCTGATCTACGTCTCGGTCGAAGTCATGGGCGCGCTCGTGCTCGTGCAGTTCTGGACGCTCGCGAACGAGCTCTTCAACGCGCAGGAGGCCAAGCGGCTGTACGGCCTGATCGGCGCCGGAGGCACCTTCGCGAACATTCTCATCGGCCTGCTCTCGGCGAGGGTGGCGAAGACGTTCGGCACCAGTGCGCTGTTGATCATGTGTCTGGTCTTGCTCGGAGCGACGGCGGTGGCCTCGTTCTTCGCAGGGCGCCTCGGTCGTCAGCGCCTCTTCGCCAGGGCTGCCAGCGGAAAGCCGAGCGCTGCGAAACGAACCGGTGGCGCCGCGCGCGTCATGGCCGACAGCCACCTTCGGACGGTGGCGTTGCTGGCCGCCGTCACCTTCTTCACCACCACGCTCGTCGACTTCGAGTTCAAGGTCGTGGCTGCCGACAAGGTGCCGACCGAAGAGCTCGCGGCGTACTTCGGGTACTTCAGCGCGGTCGTCGGCGTGCTCGCCCTCGGGCTCCAGCTCTTCGGCACCAGCCGACTCTTGAACCGCGCAGGCGTCGTCGGCTCACTCGCGGTGCTCCCGCTCTCGCTCACCCTGGGCAACGCGGCGCTGGTGCTCTTCCCCGCGCTGTGGGCTGCGTCGATCACCAAGGGCGCCGACACCCTCTTCCGCTACTCGGTGAACGACGCGACGACGCAGATCCTCTACCTGCCCGTGCCCTCGCAGGCGCGCGTCGCGGCCAAGGCCTTCATCGACGGCGTGGTGAAACCCACCGCCATCGGCCTCGCGGGCGTCACCTTGAAGCTCTGGGGCGTCTTCGTCGGCAAGGACCCGTACCGACTCGCCTGGATCTCGCTGGTGCTGGGCGGGGCCTGGCTGGCGGTCGTCTCGAGCCTGCGCAGCCGCTACATCAAGACCCTCCAGGACAACCTCAAGAACCGGCGCCTCGATCTGGCCGGCGCGCGGGTGAACGTCGTCGATGGGTCGACCAGCGGCGTGCTCGAGCGCGCCCTCGCCAGCGACGACACGCGCGAGGTGCTCAACGCGCTCGCCCTGCTGCCGCACCTCGAGAAGCTGTCGCTCGACATTCAGGTCGAGCGTCTGCTCGAGCACCCCGACTCCGAAGTGCGGGTGAAGGCGCTCGAGTACTACGCCCACCGCCAGACGATGCGGTTCGCGAACTCGGTCTTCAGGCGCTTCGAAGATCCCGATCCCGCGGTGCGGGCGGCGGCCATCGATGCCTTCTGCGCCATCGGCCGTGACAAGGCCGTGAAGAGCGTTCGGATGTTCCTGCAGGACGCCGACCCGCGCATTCGCAGCGCCGCAGTGACGGGCATGATCCGTTACGGCGGGCTCGACGGCGTGCTCGTGGCGGCCGAGGCGCTCAAGGCCCTCATCGACAACACCGACAACGTCATGCGCCTGCACGCGGCGAAGGTGCTCGGCGCGATCGGCGTGACGAACTTCTACCAGCCGGTGCTGCAGTTGATGAGCGACCCAGACCCGCGCGTTCGCCGGGCGGCGGTCACTGCGGCTGGGCAGCTCAAGAGCGCCGAGTTCGTCATTCCCCTCATCTACCGAACGCAGAGCCACGAGACGGCGCGTGAAGCCACCGACGCGCTCACGAACTTCGGCGTCGCCATCGTGCCAACGCTGGCCAAGGTGCTCGGCAATCAGCTGGAAGACGCGAACATCAGACGTTCGGTCGCGCGCGTGCTCGGGCGGGTCGGCACCAACGAGGCCATCGACGTCATCACCCAGCACCTCTCGGAGCCCGACGAGGAACTGCGTGGCCGCCTCTACAAAGCGCTCGCCCGCACGGTGAAGGGGCGGCGGCTCGTGCTGAAGGACAAGGCGCCGGTGCGCGCGGCGCTCGATCGCGAGCTCGCGCGTGCGTGGAAGGCGCTCCATCAGGCCGAGGTGCTCGGGCTCGCGGGTGGGCCTGCTGCGTCGACGCCGAGAACGGGAGAACCCGCCGCCCGCGCGCTGCTCGCCTCGGCGCTGACGGAGAAGGTGTCGCAGATCGAGGGGCGCCTCTTTCTGCTGCTGGCCGTGCTCTACCCTGACGCCGACATGGAGCAGATCTCAGCGGGCATTCGAGACGCGCTCGCCGCCGACGCCGCGCGCCGCCGTGGCAACGCGGTCGAGCTGCTCGACAACCTGCTCGACCGCGAGCTCAAGGGCCGCTTCCTGCCGCTGCTCGTCGAGCAGCCCCGCGCCGAGAAGCTCAAGGCCGTCGCCGAGCTGTACCCGCGCGCCGAAGGGCTCGACGCGAGAACGGCGCTGCTCGAGCTGGCCAGAGACGAAGTCGCCTGGGTGCGCGCCTGTGCGGTGTGGTGTTGCGCCGAGGCGAGCATCACCGTCGACGTGCGGCCGCCGACGCTCGAGGCCGCAGCCGGTGACGCCAACCCGATCGTCCGCGAGATCGCCTTTGCGACCCTGCGCACGGTCGACCCCGCGCGCGCGAAGGTGCTGGCCACGGAGCGCGAGTTCGACGACGCGCCCTTCGTTCAGCAGCAGCTCGACGCGATCAAGCAGGCTCCGTCAGGAGCCGCGTGACTCAGCTCTTGAACGTCGCGACCAGCACCCAGACGCCGATCACCAGAAAGGCCACGCCCGCCAGCCGCTGCAGCGTGAGGGGAGCGATGACGCGGCTGAGCGCTTCTCCCGCCACCACAGCGATGGCCGAGGTCGCCACCAGGGCGAGCGCCGAGCCGACGAAGACCGACAGCCGCGACTGCCCTGAGCTGGCGAACGAGAGGGTGGCGAGCTGGGTCTTGTCTCCCAGCTCGGCGACGAAGACCGCGAGGAACGTGGTGCCGACGAGCTTCCAGTCCATGCGGTGGCTCTACGACCTCACTGCCGACGATGCACGCACGAAGGCCCGCGCTATGCTGCGCCGCCGCAGGCGCTCATGATCTCCACCGTCGAGAAGGTGCTCTTCCTCAAGTCGATCGACCTCTTCTCCCAGATTCCCGGAGAAGATCTGACCGCCGTCGCGCTCATCTCGAGCGAAGAGCGCCGCGATCAGGGCGACGAGATCTTCGCCGAGGGTGAAGCAGGCGACGCGCTGTACCTCGTCATCGACGGCAAGGTGCGCGTTCACAAGCAAGACCGGGTGATCGCCGAGCTCGGAGAGCGCGAGTGTTTCGGCGAGATGGCCATTCTCGACGCCGCGCCCCGCTCGGCGACCGTCACCGCGCTCGACGAAACGGCGCTGCTCAAGATCACCCGGGAAGACTTCCAGGAGATCATGACCGAGAAGCCCGAGATCGCGATGGGCATCATCAAGGTGCTCACGCGCCGCCTGCGCGACGCGATTCGGTAGCCCGCACAGGTGGGCAGAGGTCACACCCCTCGCGAACGCGAACGCGCGCCCTCGCCTGCCAGCGCTACACTCGCGCGCCATGGCACAACCAGCGGCAGCTTCGTTGGCTCCGGGAGGCGACGCGCCTCCCGACCCGATGTCGGATCCCAAGGTCAAGAAGCAGGTCGAGGTCGCGCGCAGCGTCGCGTACCACCTGCTCAAGGGCATCAAGATGATCGGCATGTACCGCCACAACGAGTCGAAATACGGCGAGTACCTGACCAAGGCGCACATCGCGTTGACCCAGTACCTCGAAGAGTTCGGCGTGCTTCAGCTGAAGGTCGACGTCACCAACTTCCAGCTCTTCAAGCAGGACCTGTTCAGCGAAGACAGCCAGCTGCCCTACAAGTTCTTCAAAGACGGCATTCGGCAGCTCATGTTCCGGCCGGGCTTCACGGTCGAAGAGCTCACGGCGTTCACCGTCATCTCGCTCTCTGATCCCGACCGCGGCGCCGAAGATCTGAACGCGCAGCTGTGGCGCGCGCAGATGCCGCACTTCGAATACATCATGGTCGAAGGCTTCCGCATGGACGAGTTCTCCGAAGAGGAGGTCCAGGTCGAGGTCGACAAGGTGGTCGACTACCTGCAGCGCCGCCTGCGCACGGCGAGCGACGACTTCCTCCGGTTCGCTCGCGTCACCGAAGAAGATCTCGAGATGAAGCTCGACAACGTCGAGCAGATGCGTGGCGTGGTGATCACTGGCGTCACGGCCGACGCGACGTTCAAGGCCCGCACCCAGAAGGACATTCACGACGAAGAGAACCAGCGCCTCTTCCCCAAGCTCATCAGCGCCGTCTTCCAGGTCGTCGAGAGCGGCGTCGACGACGCCGAGCTGCTCACCGACATGTTCACGCAGCTGCTCGACGCGATGTTGCTGCAGGAAGACTTCACGATCATCAACCAGGTCGTGCTCAAGCTCAAAGCCATGGAGCAGCGCGCCGGCTCCGACAGCGCCATCGGCCGGCTGCTCCGCAACTTCGTGGCGCGCATGGGCGAAGAGCAGCGCGTCGGCCGCGTGGCCGACATCATCAAGTTCACGCGGCTCAAGAACCCGCAAGACATCGTGCGCTACTTGTCGAACCTGGGCGCCGACTGCGTGCCGCTGCTGCTCGACGCGCTCGAGGTGATCGAGCTGCCCGAGAACCGCACGCTCCTGTGCGACGTCATGATTCCCTTCGCGAAGGATCTACCCGACCCCTTCGTGAACCGGCTCCAGAGCGACAAGCCGCAGGTCGTTCGCGACATGATCTACGTGCTCGACCGGGCGAACCACCCCGAGAAGCTCAAGTTCTTCTCGACGGTGCTGCGCTCGAAGAACCTCGCGGTGAAGCTCGAGGTGATGAGCATCATCGCGCGTGGCCGCACCGGCGAGGCGCGCAAGCTGATCGCGGCGATGCTCGAAGACGACACCCAGCAGGTGCGCATTCAGGCCGCACGCGTGCTGCCCGAGTTCGATCGCGAGAAGGCCTTCCTCGATCTGATGAAGCTCGTGAAAGACCCGTCGTTCGAGAAGCGCTCACCCGCCGAACACGAGGCGCTCTACTCGGCCATCGGCTCGACCGGCGTGAACGGCGCGATCGCGTACTTCACGCAGCTGCTGCAGGTGAAGGCGGGGCTCTTCAACAAAGAGAAGGTGAAGCAGGACAAGATCCTCGCGGTGGCGGGGCTTGGCGGCGCTTGCAACATCCAGACGGCGAAGCTGCTGCAGGAGCTGCTCGAGGACAAATCGCAGCCGCCCGAAGTGCACAACCACGCCAGGCTGCACCTGGGGCGCGTTCGCAAAGCGCTGTTCGGCAACCCCGACAAGGAGGCCTGAGCCATGGCCGAGAACCTTCAGATCGCGAAAGCGTCGACCGGCGACAGCGAGCTGCTCGACAGCTACGGCCGAGAGCACAGCGAAAAGCTGCAGGGCATGGCGCGCTCGCTCGTGTCGGCGCTCTACATGCTGATTCGCTCGGTGAAGATGTACGACCCCGACAACACGGTCTTCGACAAGCCGCTCAGCCAGCTTCAGGACAACATCAACCAGATCATCCGCAAGGAGGGAAAGCTCGAGCTCATGGGCATCAAGCAGTCGTTCTATTTGAACGGCATGCTCGTGAAGGTCGACATGGCCTCGCTCGACAACGTGAAGTACCTGCTCGAAGAAATGCGCGGGAAGGACGTGGGCGGCTTCACCATGCTGCGCACGACCTCGATCGCCGAGCTCAAGAACTTCATCTGGATCTTCTCGAAGGAGCAGACCGACCTCGCGAACGAGGACGGCACCGACGGCAAGAAGCTCGTCTCGATGAAGCTGGCGAAGTGGTCGAAGCTCAAAGACAAGCTCGAGAATGAGAAGGACGAGAGCGAAGCGAAGCTCGATCGCAAGAAGTACGCGCTGACCTGCTACGGCCGCGCGATCTTCTTCACCAAGAAGTACATGGAGTCGCTGCGCAACGACAACCCGCTGAACACGTCGAAGTCGCTGCGCATTCTGCAGGACTTCGTCGACATCTCGATGGACCACCGCACGCACTTCCTCGGTCTGACGACGACGAAGACGGACAGCGAGTACCTCGCGTACCACCAGGTCAACACGTGCCTGATGTCGATCGTCTTCGGCAACGAGCTCGGCCTCACCAAGCCGCAGCTTCGCGACCTCGGCTACATCGCGCTCTTCCACGACGCCGGCATGGGCACGGTGCCCGACAACCTGCTCAACAAACGCGGCTCGCTCACGCCCGACGAGAAGGCCCTCATCGCCCGCGCGCCCCTCATCTCGGTGCGCAACATTCTTCGAGAGAAGGCGATCAACCGCTCCACCCTGCTCCGCCTGGTGACGACGTTCGAGCACAAGGTCGAGTTCGGCACCGCCGTGCGCGACGGCCAGGGCAACATTCAGATGATCATTCCCAAGGCCAACCTCGGCCTCTACGCGAAGATCATCTCGATCTGCGCCACCTACGACGCGTTGACGTCGAAGCGCGCGTTCCGCGACTCGTACGGCCCCGAGGTCGCGCTGATGCTGATGTGGACCGAGATGCGCAACAAGTTCGATCCCGATCTGCTCCGCATCTTCATGCGCGTGATGGCGATTCAGCCGATCAAAGTGCTGACGAAGCGGCAGCAGTCGTTGTCGATCGGCCTCATCTGAACCGCGCTACTTCATCGCCGCGAGCGCCTTCTTCAGATCGGGCGGCAAGGGCGCTTCGGTGGTGACGGGCTTGCCGGTGCGCGGGTGCGGAAACGTCAGCCGGTGCGCGTGGAGGGCGAGGCGTGGCGCGGCAGTGAGCTTCTGCGAGGTGCGGGTGCCGTAGATCGGGTCTGCGAGGAGCGGAAAGCCGGCCTCGGCGAAGTGCACGCGGATCTGATGGGTGCGGCCGGTCTCGAGCGTCACCTCGACCAGCGTCGCGCCACGCAGGTGCTGCTTGACCCGATAGTGCGTGACGGCGCGTTTGCCCGTCTTCACCCGGCCCGTGAAGCGCTGCCGGTGCACGGGGTGTCGCCCATGGAGCGTGTCGAACGTGCCCTCGTCAGGCGGGCGGCCGGCGACGATCGCGAGGTAGACCTTCACGACCTCTCGTGAGGCGAACGCCTTCTGGAGCGTCGTCAGCGCCTTCTCGTGCTTGGCGATCACCATGACGCCCGAGGTGTCTTTGTCGAGGCGGTGAACGATGCCGGGCCGCAGCTCTCCGCCCACGCCCTGCAGATCTTCCACGTGGTGGAGCAGCGCGTTCACCAGAGTGCCCTGCTGATGCCCTGCACCGGGGTGCACCACCATGCCGGCCGCCTTGTCGACGACCAGCACGTCGCGGTCTTCGAAGAGCACGGTGATGGGGAGCGCTTCGGCCTGCGGAACGGCGGCGACCGGAGCTGGAATCTCGACGACGATCTCCTCCGCGCCAGCCACGCGCCCAGACGCCTTGATGGGCGAGGCCGAGACGGTGACCCGGCCTTCGTCGATCAGGGCCTGAATGCGGGAGCGGCTGAGATCGGGAAGCCGCGCTGCGAGGAAACGGTCGTAGCGTTCTCCCCGATCGGCAGCGGTGGCGACGACGGTGCTGCGGGTCACCAGATCTTCGACTTCACGTGGCCCTTGGGCTTGATGACGACGTCGACGATCGCGCGATCGAAGAAGTTGGTCTTCGTGAAGATCTCGGAGCTGACGCGGGTCTTGAACAACTCGCGGCCCTCTTCGATCTCGTCGCGCAGAACGTCGAACAGCGTGTCGTGTTCGATGCCCTGGATGATCTTCGCCTCGTTGTAGAGGGAGATGTCAGAGGCGATGGCTCGGGCCAACCGCATCGCCTTCATCCGTTCTTCGTCGGTCATGGGCGCGATCTTTCCGGCGGATCCCCGCCGCGGTCAACCTTTCGACTTGGCGAGGTGCGCCTCGACGAAGGTCAAATAGCTCTTCGAGACGCGGAGGCCATCGAGCCCCAGCTCCCGTGCGACGCTCATGAGCATGCCACGCAGGTAGACCATCGCGGGCAGCTGTTCGTAGCGGTCGTTCTCGAGGTTCTCGATGTGGCGAACACCGATGCGTGTGCGCTCTGAGAGCTGAAGCAACGACAGACCGCGTGCCATGCGTACCTGGCGCAGGAGATCGCCATTGAACTCGACCCCGGCGGGCACTTCGTAGGGCTTCGGGCGCTCGGGCGCCTTGTACTCGCGGGGAGCGAACGGGCGCGTGGGGACGATGGCGGTCGATTCGCCATCTCCGACCTCGGGCGGTTCAACGCGGGTTGCGAGTTCGTCGGGACGCTTCTCGGACTCAGCAGCCTGCTTTTCAGCGGCGTCACGCTCGGCCTTCTCAGCCGCAGCCTGTTCCGCAGCCTTCTCTGCAGCGGCTTTCTCAGCAGCCTCCCGTTCGGCCTTCTCGGTTGCTTCGCGTTCGGCCTTCTCGAGCGCGTCCCATTCCGCCTTTTCGGCAGCGGCTTTTTCGGCAGCGGCTTTTTCGGCAGCGGCTTTTTCGGCAGCGGCTTTTTCGGCAGCGGCTCTTTCGGCAGCGGCCTTCTCAGCTGCGGCCCTTTCAGTCGCTTCGCGTTCCGCCTTCTCGAGGGCCTCCCACTCGGCCTTCTCAGCTGCTTCGCGAGCAGCCCTCTCGGCAGCCGCTTTCTCAGCCGCCGCTTTCTCAGCAGCCGCTTTCTCAGCAGCCGCCTTCTCAGCAGCCGCCTTCTCAGCAGCCGCCTTCTCAGCAGCCGCCTTCTCAGCAGCCGCCTTCTCAGCAGCCGCCTTCTCAGCGGCCGCCTTCTCAGCAGCTTCCTGTTCCGCTTTCTCGAGCGCTTCCCACTCGGCCTTCTCGGCTGCTTCGCGAGCCACTCTTTCAGCAGCCGCCTTCTCCGCCGCGGCCTTCTCAGTGGCTTCGCGCTCCGCCCGCTCGAGGGCTTCCCACTCCGCCTTCTCAGCAGCCTCACGCGCGGCCTTCTCAGCTGCCTCGCGCTCAGCCCGCTCCGCTGCTTCCCGTTCAGCCTTCTCTGCAGCTTCCCGTTCAGCCTTCTCTGCAGCTTCCTTTTCCGCCTTCTTCGCCTTCTTCGCGGCTCTCTCGGCAGCGGCTCGTTCCCGCTCCGCATCCTCGCGCGCCTTTTCAGCAGCGGCCCGCTCAGCGGCTTCCTGCTCCGCCTTCAGCGCCGCCGCCTTCTCAGCCGCAGCGCGCTCGGCAGCCGACTGGTCATTCGACCTGATAGGAACCGTGAAGCCCGACGACGGAGCCTGCGTGGTGATCGTGTAGCTGAACCCACTCGACGCAGGCGCTGCCGGAGTCGAGCTCACGAACGCGTACGAGCCGCTCCACGCGGGCGCGGCTCCGGTCTGCGGCAGCGTCGGCGCAACGCGCTTCCTGGGTGCGCCCTCTCTCGGAGGCAGCCCGATCTTCGCGTCGTACGTCGCTCGACGCTCCTCATCGAGGAGCACGTCGACAGCCTCTTTCAGCCGGGTTCGCAGCGCACGCGCGCGGCCCTCATCGATGAGGCCGTACAGCGCCGCCTGATCCTCCGAGTACAACCGCGAAAGCCGATCGAACGCCGCTCGAATGTCGGCATCAGATGCCCCGACGGACACCTCGAGCAGCTCGTAGAACGTCTGAGACTGGAACGACTTCACCGTTCCAATGCAATCAGGTTTTCCGCGACTCGCAACAAGCCAGCGGCGGCGGCGCTCTGGGGGAACGCTCGAATGAGTGATTGCCGGGCGCGAACCGCCTGCCAGACGGCGTCGTCATGGGCGACCGAGCCGAGGTAGCCCAGCTCGAGCCCGAAGAACTTCTTCCAGGCGCTGACGACGGTCGGCCCGATGTCGAAGTCACCGCGGGTACGGGCCTGATTCACGAGCACCCACGGGGTGAAGCCCGCGAGCGCGTGCTCGAGGCGGGCGGCAGACTCCACGTCGGTCTTGCGCAGCTCGAACACCACGTCCATCGGAGTCAGGGGCGCCTGGCCATCACGTGGCGCGAGCGCACGGGCGACGATCGACGCGAAGTCGTCCTCCGGCGCGAGCGTCTGGAGCCGCCTGAAGAACGCCGCCTTGATGAACCGGTAGGCGTTCTCGATCGAGGTCGGCTCGGGCAGCATGACGACGATGCCGATGTCGGCGATCAGGAAGAAGTCGATCACGTGGAAGCTGGTGCCGGCGCCGAGATCGAGCAGCACGTAGTCGACGTCGAGCGTCTTGAGGTGCCGTAGCAGCTTCGACTTCTGTGAGTGCTTCGGGTTCGCCGCGTCGAGTTCGTCCATCGCGCCCGAAATCAACTCCAACCGCTCGATACCGGTGGGCACGACGACGTCTTCGAGCCGATCGACGCGCTTCTCGACGAAGTCCGACAGGCTGACCCTGGGTTGGGCGACGCCGAGGCAGGTGTGCAGGTTGGCTCCGCCGAGATCGGCGTCGACGAGCACCACCTTCGAGCCTCGCTCGGCGAGCGCGATGCCCAGGTTCGCCGACACGAGCGACTTGCCGATACCGCCCTTGCCTCCGCCAATGGCCACCACGCGACGAGCGCGGGTCTTCGGGCGGGGGCCGGCCTTGCGTGGGAACTCGATGATCGCGCCGTGATCGAGCGCTTCGTTCTCAGCCATGACGTCAGTCGTCCTTCAATTCCACGTTCCAATACGACGCGTCCGCCACGCTGAGGAAGGGCAACCACTCCCGGTAGGTCTGCGGCTTGGCGGCGTTGCGGAACATCGGCGTCCACTTCGGTCGAATCGCGGGCCGAAGCAACGCCATTCCCGCCTGCTCGGGCGTTCGGCCGCCCTTGCGGAGGTTGCAGGCAATGCAGGAGCACACGACGTTCTCCCAACACGTGCGCCCTCCCTGCGACCGCGGAATGACGTGATCGAGGTTGAGATCGGACCGCTTGAGCTGCCGGCCACAGTACTGGCACGTGTCCTGATCGCGCGCGTAGATGTTGATGCGGCTGAACCGCACCCGCATGCGGGGCAGCTTCTCGAACGCCGTCAGCACCAGCACTCGCGGTACACGAATCGACTTGTTGATCGAGTGAATGCGATCACCCGTCGCGGCGCTCAGCTGCTCCCAGTCGGCGAAGTCGTACTGCCGGTACTGCTCATCGAGGGCGCGCGCGACGCCCTGATACAGCAGCGAGATGGCGCGCTTCACGCTCGTGACGTGAATCGGTTGGAAGTTGCGGTTCAGCACCAGCACGGCGGTGTTCAGCATCATGGGGCTCCTCGAACGGCGGCGACACGCGTCGCGACGACGTGACAATCGGCCTCAGTGAGACAACGAACGTCGAACCACAGCTCGTCGTCGGTGATTCTGGCGACGATGGCCGGCGTGCCCTGCCGCAGCACCTCATGCAGTGCGATGGCGGGCCCGGCGACGGCAACGGCGAAAGACGGCGGCTCGGCGAGCGGCATCGAGCCTCCGCCGACCTTCGAGATCGTCTGAACGACCCGATGGGGAATCGGGCCCAGCGCCTTCGAGAGGAGTCGAGCACGGGCCTCGAGTGTCGCGAGCGGCGTCGTCAGCATCGCGCGAGTCGGCACTTCGGAGTCGGCGGCGCCGTCACGATACGCCTCGAGCGTCGCCTCGAGGGCCGCGACGGTCAGCTTGTCGATTCGCAGCGCGCGGTTGAGCGGGTGCTTCGACAGCTTCGAGATCACGTCCCTCGAGCCGCACACGATGCCGGCCTGGGGCCCGCCCAGCAGCTTGTCGCCCGAGAACGCCACGACGTCGGCGCCCGCTTCGATGATCGACCGAACGGTCGGCTCCGAGGTGAGCCCCTCGGAGTGCAGCGGCAGCAACGCGCCACTGCCGAGATCTTCGAACACCGGCACGCCGCGCGTTCGACCCAGCTCGGCCAGCTCGGCCGTGCTCGCTTCTTCCGTGAAGCCGACGACTGCGAAGTTCGAGCGATGCACCTTGAGCAGCAAGCCGGTCTGCGGCGTGAGCGCCGCTTCGTAGTCGCCCACTCGCGTGCGGTTCGTCGTGCCGACCTCCACCAGCGCGCAGCCCGACTGGCGCATCACGTCGGGAACGCGGAAGCCTCCACCGATCTCGACGAGCTCTCCGCGCGAGACGATGACTTCCCTGCCCTGAGCAAGTGCTCCCAGCGTCAACAGCGTCGCGGCCGCACAGTTGTTCACGACCAGCGCGTCTTCCGCTCCGGTCATGCGACAGATCAGCTCGACGACGTGCGAATACCGGCTGCCCCGCTCGCCCTCGTCGAGATCGAGCTCGAGGTTGCAGTAGCCGCGCGCGATCTCAGCGACGCGATCGACCGCGCGAGCCGACAGCGGCGCCCGCCCCAGGTTCGTGTGCAGCACGACGCCGGTCGCGTTGATCACCCGGCGAAGACTCGGCTGAACGAGCGTCGAGAGCTCGGCGGCGACCGCGCCGACATCGAACGCGGCCTCATCGCCCTTCAGAATTCGTTCACGCGCGGCCTGCACCGCGTTTCGACACGCCTCCACCACGAGCGAGCGAGCCGACGAGGCAACGAGCGGCGCGACCTGCGCATGCAGCAGCAGCTCGTCGATCGACGGCAGCGCGCGAAGAAGAGCCTGCCGACGGCCGGTCTCAGTGGGTGTGGCACCCATGGTCCGTAGCGCCATCGTAGCGTGAAAACGCCCCGGCCCCGAAAAGAGGGCGCCCCTCCGAGACGTGAATCTCGGAGGGGCGGAAAGTGACTGCCATGAACCTGTGAGTGCGCTGCTCGTCTGGACGGGGGCACCAGGGTCCTGTGAGGCGTGGACCAGCACCCAGCGACCTTTCGGTCTCTCTGTCTACCCGTTCAGGCTGTGCGGTCGGCCCGCACCCGCCGGTTCGTGTCTGTCTTGGTTGTCTGTGTCTGGAACAGCGGCAACCCGATCAATCTTCCTCGAGGCTGCCGTGCCAGTAGGTCAGGTCCCTCAGCCAGGTGCCCCAGGAGGCGGGCATGCCCTTCTGGAACTGGAAGGTGAGACGGAGCGTGTCCGGCAGCTTCGTCGGCTTCACCGGCTTCACCTTCAACGGCATGTGGGCCTGGTCCGGCGTGCGTCCACCCTTGTTCTGGTTGCAGGGCACGCAGGCGATCACGATGTTCTCCCAGTTCGTGGCGCCGCCGCGCGAACGGGGAATGACGTGGTCGTACGTCGCTTCCGCGCGAGTCACGGGGCGCTGGCAGTACTGGCAGCGGCCGTGGTCACGGGCGTAGACGTTCTCGCGGCTGAACCGGATCACCGGCTTGCGCCGCGCGAGCATTCTCAGGAAGCGAACCACGGACGGGACCTTGATCTCGAAGCTCACGCTTCGAATCGTCTGATCCTCGTACGCCTCGACGAGCTCGACCTTGCCGAGGAACAGCAGCGTGATGGCGCGCTGCCAGGGAATGCGTGCGACGGGCTGGTACGAACGGTTGAGAACGAGCGTCTCCATGGTGCCTCCTTTCGGCGGCTCACCTGTCGTGGAGCCGATGCCGCAGAAGACGCAGACGCTTTCGATTCCTGAACGACTACACCTTCTTGTCGGCCTTTTTCGGCTTCTTCTCGGGCACCGGCGCGACCGTCTTCGCGACGTCTTCGGGCGAGTACAGCAGCTTGTAGGTGTTGTAGCTGCGCAGCACGCGCTTCACGTAATTGCGCGTTTCCTGAAGGGGAATCTGCTCGATCCACGCGGGCAGATCTTCGACGGGCAGCTCCTTGCGCCAGCGGCCCACGGCACCAGGACCAGCGTTGTAGCTGGCGACCGCGAACGGCTTCACGCCCTCGAAGCGGATCATGAGATCGGACAGGTAGCGGGCACCGAGCTTGATGTTGAGGTCTGGCTCGAGGAGCGCGGCGGTCGACGGCCTGGGCAGCTTGAGCTGCGCGGCGACCTCCGCCGCGGTGTACGGCATCAACTGGCACAGCCCGAGCGCACCGGCCCACGAGAGCGCCTTGGGGTCGAGCGCGCTCTCTTCACGCATGAGGGCCTGCAGGAGATCGGGGTCGAGCTCGTCAGCCTCGAGGCTCGAGGCCTCGACCTGTTCACGAAACGCCTTCGGGTACGCAATCTCCCAGACGAGGCGGGTCTTGCGCGTGATTGGCCCTGAGAGATCGCGACGCAGCCACAGCCGCGCCATGCCGTGCGCGGGACGCTCTTCACCAGCCATCGCGAGCATCACGACGAGCAGTCGGAGCGACTCCGCCGGCAGCTTCGCGCGCTCGATCGAGATGATCTCCATCGGAACGAGCTCACCGAAACCGAGGCGCAGCAGCTCCACCGCAGAGCGGAATTGCAGGTCGTCGGCCATGGCGGTGACGGGCAGCGGGAAGACGTCGTCGACACGCGAGGCCGCCGCGACCGCCTTCTGCAGCGCCTTCACCTTCGAGGGACTCAGCGCCTCCGCTCGTTCACGCGAGAGGAGCCCGTAGAAGGTCGCGGGGTGCGCAGCGGCGTTCTCGGCGAGCACGGTGAAGGCTTCGGTGCGCTTGCCCTGCTCTTCCAGAATGCGCGCGCGCCAGTAGCGGGCCCGCTCCTGTTCGTGCGACTCCTCCATCGAGCCGAAGCGCTCTTCGATCTCTTCGAGCACCTCGATCGAGCCGGCCTTGTCGCCCTGGGTGCGGCGGAGCCAAAAGAGCTTGAACAGCCCGTCGGCCCCCATGTCGGAGAGCGGAAAGCGATCAGCCAGCTCGGCGAGGCGATCGGCGGCTCCTTCGAGATCGCCTGCACGCTGACGCACCTCGGCCGCGAAGAAGAGCGCATCATCAGCGAGGGGGTGATCGGGGAAGTCCTTCGCGAGCGTCTCGTACGTCTCGATCGCGGTGTCGGGCGTCGTGACCGTCTGGCTGAAGCCGAGCGTGTAGAGCGCCTTCGCGCGCAGATCGTCGTCCTTGCACTTCTTCACCACGGGCGTGAGGGCAACGACGGCCTTCGGGTGCGCCCGGAGCTTTCGGTGTGCCTTCCCGGCCGCGAAATGGGCGCGGCACGCGAGCGCATCGGGCAACTTGAGTTCCTCGAGCAGCGGCTCCACGAGCGCGAGGCCCTACGCGTTGCGATGGGCGTCGATGAGCTGCTCGGCGCGCGTCACCTTCACTTCGGTCGACAGACTTTCGACATCGACGAGCCGCTTCTCGTTCTTCGTCGTCTGAACCGAGAGCGGGTGCTTCGACCACAGCGCGGCGAGGGCAGCCTGCTCGGCCCTCGCGTCACCTCGCACCTGGTGGAGATCGGCGAGCGCGAGCAACGCCTCGGCCCCGACGTCCCTGCCCCACGGCGGCGCCGGCCGTTCACCAAGCGACGTGAGCACCTCGATCGCGCGCGGAGTCTCCTTCGTGTGGCGGAGCGATCGCCCCAGCCCCAGCTGCGCGTCGAACCACATGCGAGACTTCGGGTTCACCTTCTCGAAGACGCGATTGGCGCTCTCGAAATCGTTCAGGCCTTCGAAGGCCCAGCCCGCGTGAACGAGGCAGCGATCGGTCAGCGCGGTGTACGTCTCGGCCAGCGCTTCGAACTCGGGCGCGGCGAAGGCGAAGTCTCTCGTGCGAAACGCGGCAAGCGCACGAAGGAACCGCACCGGGTTCGTGTCTTTGACGGCGTCGAGCTTCTCCCGCGCGCGTGTGTACGAGCCCTGGGCGAATGCCTGCCGCGCCTCCCGCAGCTTCCCCTCGAGGAAGTAGGGCGACAGATCGGCGCGCTCCATCGAGATGACCTGAGGAACGCCCGCGTCGACCACGACCGGAGGGGCCTCGAGCGCCGGAAACGCGGGGTTCGCCATCAGCGCGATCGGGTCGGGCTCGGCCATCACCTCGGCGCCAAACGGGTCTTCGTCGGTTCCGCGTTGTGCGAAGGCCAGCGATGCCACGAGCAGAAACCCGAGACTGACCAGACGGCTGACGCGCACGAACGCATCGTACACGGCTACACTGCACGTCAACTTCATGGACATCAGGACACAAAGCGCGCTGCTGGCAGGCATCATCGGCCTCGCGCTCGGCATCTCGATGCTCCTGAGGCAGCAGCGCGCGCGGGTGGTGACGCTCTTCAGCGTGTTCGCGCTGTCGGTGGGCGCGTTCCACTTCGCGCGCTTCCTCGAGGGGCTCTTCCCCATCGTCGACGACACGCCGTCGATCGTGTCGCGGGTGATGCTGGGGCTCACCATCGTCCTCGGAGCCCTGGTTCCGTCGACGGCGCTGTCCTTCTTCCTCGAGTTCCTCAACTTCAGTCCTCGCGCTGCGCGCTACGGCCGGCGCACCTCGTTCTTCTCGCTTCTTCTTGGTCTGGCGGTCGGCGCGACACCACTGGCCGATCAGCTGTGGGCGCGAGTGGCCGTGGTCGCGTGGGTGCTGCTGGCGCTCACGTTCTCGGTGTCGCTGCTGCTCTCACGCATGCAGGCCAGCGAGTCGCGCATCGATCGCCTGCGCCTGATGTACCTGGCGATCGGCGCCGGCGGCTCCATCGTCTTCTCGGCGCTCGACTTCCTCGCGCGCTTCGACATCGCGTTCCCCACGCTTGGGCCCATCATCTCGACGCTGTACCTGTTCTTCCTCAGCCAGACGCTGCTGCGCCTGCGCCTGATGGACCTGCACGAGCTGCTCGGAAAGATCGCGTCGCAGACGGTGCTCGCCGTCATTCTCGCCGTCGTCTTCATCGTGCTGACGGTGTGGGTGCAGAAGGACAACACCAGCCTCTACCTGTTCAACACGACCGTCTCGGCGTTCGTGATGCTGATTCTGCTCGAGCCGCTCTCGAACTGGGTCGAGGAGCGCGTGGTCGCCCTCTTCTTTCGCCAGCGCTTCGCGTTCCTCGAGTCGGTGCGGCAGCTGCTGCGGCGAACGGCCAACGTGATCGACGGCCCGCAGCTGGCGGCGATGCTGCTCGACGGCCTCAACGAGACACGCCGAATCACGCATGCCTCGATCTACCTGCTCGCGGAGGATCGGCCCGGCTTCCGGCTGCTCGACAGTCGTGGCCCGCAGCCGGCGCTCTTTCTCGATGCAGGCACCGCGCGGGCCCTCGTCAGCCGCACCGAACGTGCGCAGCTGCTCGAGACGGTGAACCGGCGCTCCGCCGAGCTGAAGGCGCAGCCGCTCGAAGCCCGCAAGGCGCGTGAAGAGGTGAAGCGGCTCAACGACGTGAGGCAGGCGCTCGAGCAGATGCGCGCCGGCATCACGGTGCCCTTGATGGGCAACGATCGGGTGCTCGGCTTCTTGAACCTGTGGGACGAGCGCGTGCCCGAAGCGTTCGCGTCCGACGAGATCGCGCTCATTCTCGAGCTGGCCGATCGCTTCTCCACCGTCGTCGAAAACTCGAAGCTGTACGAGCGCATGCGCGAACGCGACCGCCTCGCCGCGCTCGGTGAGATGGCCGCCGGTCTGGCCCACGAGATTCGCAATCCGCTCGGAGCGATCAAGGGCGCCGCGCAGTGCCTCGACCCGAAGACCGTGCCGACCGACGATCGAGAGTTCATCGAGGTGATCGTCGAAGAGGTGAACCGGCTCAACGGCGTGGTGACGGCGTTCCTCGACTACGCGCGCCCGCTCAAGCAGAGCTTCGGCCCCACCGACGTGAACGAGGTCGTCACCCGCACGTTGCGGCTCATTCAGAACGATCTGCCGAAGAACGTGACGATTCGCGAAGCGCTGGCGCCCGATCTCGCGCGCGTCGATGGTGACGCGGAGCAGCTCAAGCAGGTGCTCATCAACCTCGTGCAGAACGCAGCGCAGGCCATTGGCGACAAGCCCGGCGAGATCGTGCTCACAACGATGAAGCCCGAGCGCTTCGGCGACTTTCGCCAGCCCGACTCCATCGAGATTCAGGTGACCGACTCGGGCCCGGGCATTCCACCGGAGCAGCAGCTGAACATCTTCGTGCCGTTCTTCACCACGAAGCAGAAAGGCACGGGCCTGGGGCTCGCGATCTGTCAGCGCATCGTGAAGAGCCACGGAGGGACGATCGCCGTTCAGAGCAAGGTCGATGAAGGCGCGACCTTCGTCATTCGACTGCCGTCGCTGCCTTCGGAGCAGCCCGCGCCTGAGACGCCGCTCCCGGAAGGCACGCCGATGCCTGGCACGATCGCACCGCCAGAGGTCGTGCAGACGAGAGCGAGCCGCCGCGATCGAAAGAAGAAACAGCGCGCCTGATTACCAGTAGCTCATCAGCAACGACTTGCGCCGCAGCACCAGCTCGAGCGGGCGGCCTTCACGTTCGAAGCCGATGCGCACGGCCGTTCCTGCGGGCCCACGAATGCGGCTGACGACGTTCTGGAGATCGGCACCAGCAGGGGCGCCGTCGATGGTGACGATGACGTCACCGGCGCGAACACCAGCGCGTTCAGCCGGACTGCCCTCGTTCACGACCTGCACCGAAATGCGCGTCGGGTCCGGGCGAAGCGTCATGCCGACGCCCTCGAAGCGCGGCGCGTCGTCTTGAAAGGGCTTGTTCGGAGCGGGCTGCAGCTCGACGACCAGGTTCGACGCGTCAGGCCTCGCGGGTAGGTAGAAGCCCTGCGCCTCGTAGCCCTCGCGGCCGACGATCAACTGCACCTGTTTGGGCTGTGGCGGCAACGTGAACTCGCCGCGCGCGTCGGTGGTGACGCTCACCTTGCCCATGGCCGACTCGGCACGAATGCGCGCGTTCTGAATCGGCAGCTTCGAGGTGCGATCGACGACGCGACCGTGAACCGGATCGGTCGCGGTGAGGCGCAGCGTGATGTCGACGGGCGCGCCCGCGATCGTCACCAGCTGACCGCCCGTTCGGCCACGCCCGCTCACCTCGGCGAGCACGATCCACCGGCCCTTGGGCAGGTCGATCTGGAACACGCCGTCTGGCGCCATCAGCACGTACTTCCGCACGGCGCCGGTCTCGTCGCTGCGGGCGAGCACCACCGCGTCGGCCACCGCAGCGCCGCTGTCGTCGATCACCCGAACCAGGGCCTTGCCCCGCTCGAGCCGCAGCACGACCTGATCGCCGGGCTTCGCCGTCGCCGTCGCCGCACCGTCGGGCCCTTCGGCGTCGAGCAACACCTGCGCGGCGGGCACGCCTTCGAACGTGAACGTTCCATCGGCTGCAGACACCGTCTCTGACGAGGGGCCCGACCAATCGCCGCTGCGCCAGCGAACCCGAACGCCGCCCACTGCGGGCTCGACGCGGCCCGAGAGCACCTTCCCCGCAGTCACTTCGATGTTCCACGGCTGCCCGTCATCACGGTGATCGAAGGGCCCCGCGATCGTGCTGAACGCGCCATGGCGCACCTGCACGAGGTAGCGACCGACGGGCACGGCGTTGAACGAGAAGCGCCCGTCGAGCAGCGCAGTCGTCGTGCTGACGGAGTCTTCGGTGAAGGCGTTCACGAGCGTGAGGCTCGCGGTCGAGAACGGCGCTCCATCTTTTCGAACGGTGCCACTCACCAGGCCCAGATCGCCGAGTTCGAGCACCACGCCCTTGTGCGTCTCCCCAACCGCGATGCGCACCTCAGGCCCCGAGAACGTCACGCCTGCAGGCGTCACCGCCATCACGCGTCGCAGGCCCTCGCTGCACTCGATGCGGAACTCGCCCCTGGCATTGGAGAGCACGATCGGGCTGCGTTCGCCGCGACGAACGCCTTCGGTGAGTTCGGCCCAGACCGAGACACCTGCGCGTGGCGTGCCCTGCTCCATCACCTGGCCTTCGATCGCCGAGACGGGAGAGAGCGCGAGATCGAGACGCCCACCCGCTCGCGCCAGCTCGAGCGACACCCACTCGGTGCGTGGCAGGAACCCCTTCGCTCCGACGTCGAGCCAGATCTGGCTCTTCGGCGCCGGCAGTTGAAACGCCCCCAGCGCGTTCGTCTGCGTGGTGCCGCCCGACCACGAGATCACCGCGCGCGGAATCGGCGCACGCGTCACCACGTCGCGCACCACCCCATCGAGCGTCACCGTCGGCTTCAGCTCGAGCACCAGGCCATCGATCGTCTTGCCAGGCTCGATGACGAAAGGGCCGAGCACGTCGGAGGCGAGCGCTCCAGCAGACGCCGCGAGAAACACCGGCTCTCCTGGCACGCCCTCGACGCGAAATGCGCCGTCGTCGAGGCTCTCGACGGTCATCGGCACGGTGGCCTTCAGCGAGATTCGGGCTCGCGCGACCCCCTGCCCATTCGCCTTGACGAAGCCGGCAAGCGCCCCCGGACGAACGGTCTCGACCAGCTGCCGCGGGAGCTTCGGGCTGTCGGCGTCGTCGGTGTTCTCGACCGCCGTCTGCACTCCAAGCGGGGCCGAGTCATCGGACGACGAGAAGGCCCACCAGAGGCCAGCGACCAGAAACAGGGCTCCAACGACGGCGAGGGCGCGGCGAGACACGCCCTTCTTCTACTTCTTTCCGTTGCCGTTCGTTCCGTTCTCACCCGTCTCTTCGTCGAGGAGCAGGATCTCCTCGGCCTCGTCCTCCGAGACGTCGAGCTCGAACACCTCGTCTGGCGGAGGTGGCGTCGGCTTCTTCGGAGCCGCCTGCTTGAGCAGCTCGGCCAACGCAGGCACGGGGTTCACGGCGGTGACGGGATCGTCGTCGAACGCGAGATCGATCGCGGCTGGCGGTGACTTCGGAGGAGGCGGCGGTGGCGCCCGGCGGGCCTCTTCGAGATCTCGGCGGGACTGATCGAGCAGCTTCCGGGTCAGCTCGAGATCGGTCTCGAGGCGCAGCATGCGATCCTTGAGCTGGTCCTGCTCCTTCACGCGCTTCTCGAGGCTGTCGACGGCTTCAGCGAGCCGCTCGCGTTCGGTCTCGATCAGCTCGTTCTCGGCGGTCAACTCGGCGACCTGCTCACGAAGATCGGGGCTGCCCGTCTTCGTCTGCTCGAGCGCTTCGTTCGCCGTGACGAGCTCGTGCTGCAATTCGCCGTACTTCACGCGCAGCGCGAGGAGCAGGTCTTCGGCCTGTTTGCGCCCGCCGACCGCCGCGTCGACGTCGCTCTTTGCGCCGATGCGCGCGAGCTCGAGCTCAGCTTCGAGTTCGGGGAGCCGGCGACGCAACGCTTCGATCTCTGCATCCGACTGCGGCGCGGTGCGCTCGGCCTCGGCGAGCCGCTTCTCGAGCACGTTCACCTTGATGCGCAGCTCGGTGATCTCGGTGCCGAGCGCGGGGCGTTCGTCCTGGTACTGCGAGAGCGACTCGGCGAGCTGAGCCGCACGCGTCTCGGCGTCGAGCAGCTGCTGCTGGAGTGTTGCGACCCGGCCTTCGAGCTCGGCGCCTGACGACTCGAGCGTGCCGCTGCGGGCGCGCAGTTCGATCAGCTCGGCGTTCATCGCCGCAGACGACGAGACCAGCTCGGAGCGGCTCTCTTCGGCGGCCGCGAAGCGCTGCTGCAGCTCGACCAGGGACGTCTCGAGCTGCGGTGCCTTCTCGCGGAGCGCGAGCAGCTCGGGCTGGGTCGACTTGAGCTGTTCGAGCTCGCCTTCGAGCGCAGGAACCCGCTGGCGCAGCCGCTCCACCTCGGACTCGAGCTGGGCTCGCGCTTCTGCGATCGCGCGGCTCTCACCACCCGCCTGGGCGAGCGAGTTGCGCAGCTGGTCGAGCTCGACGCGCGATCGATCGAGTTCCTGCTGCAGCGCGAGCTTGCCGGCCTGATGCCCACGGGCCTCGGAGTTCGCCTTCTCGACGACCGCCGACACCTTCGCGAGCTCGGCCTGAACTGCCTCGAGCCGGGCCTGAGCCTCGGTGCGCTCCGTCGAAGCGGCAGCTCGAGCCTGATCGAGATCCTTCTTCAGCTCATCGCGCTGTCGCTCGAATTCGTTGGCCTTGCCTTCGGCCGCTCCGGCGCGCTGAAGGAGCTCGTCCTCTTTCGTGGCCAGCGCCCTCGCCGCCTCGGCGCTGCGTTGCTCGAGGTTGGCCCGATACGCAGCCGCCTGCTGTTCGAGCGTCTGGGCGTGTTCCGTCCGGTTGGCAGCGAGCCGCGCCTCGAGCTCGGCTTGCCGCTGTTCGAGGGCGCGTGCGGCGGCCTGCGTCGTCGCCTCGATCTCGCCGCGGTGCGCATCGATGAGCGCGGCCCGCGCCTGCTCCCAGTCGGCTGTGCGCCGCTCGAGCGTCGTCTTCGCGTCTTCCAGCGTCGCCGTGCGCTCGGCCAGCTGGGCTTCGAGCTGCGCCCGCTGTTCGGTCAGCGCCGCCAGCTCGGCCACACGCGTCTCGAGGAGGGCCGACACACGCGTCCGATCGGCTTCCGCGCCTTCACGTAGCTGGCGCTCCTGTTCCCGCGAGAACGCGCCTTCTTCGAGCTCGGCCCTCAGGTGCTCCAGCTCCTCGGTGAGCGACTGGGTCTGTCGCTTCGCGTTCGCGAGGTCGGCTGCGAGCGAATCGCGTTCGCCGGTCAGCTGCGCGCGAAGGGCGTCGCGCTCCGCCGACAGCGCGGCGAGGCGCTCATCGCGATCTCCGACCAGCTGCTGCAGATCTGCCACGTGATCGCGCTTGAGGATCTCGAGCGTCTGCGCGTGCTCCGCAGTCAGCCGATCGATCGTGCTGGCGCGATCATCGAGGGTGCTCTGCAGCGACGCCGACGAGGCGGCGAGATCGGCGAGCCGGTGATCGCGTTCGCCGAGCGAGGCGGCCAGCTCGTCAGCGCGACGTTCGAGCGCCGCGAGGGCCAGGCGCGTCTCGTTCAGTGAGGCCTCGCGCTCGGCCAACGTCGTCGAGAGCCGGGTCAGCTCGAGCTGTCGCTGGTAGCTGGTTCCAGCCAGGGCGTCGCGCTCGGAGGACAGCGCCGTCAGCGCCTGCTCCTTCGCGGCGAGGGTCTCACGAACCTGGGCGAGCGCCGCCTGAACCTCGTCGAACGACGCCGTTCTGCGATCGAGCGCATCACGCAGGCTCGAGCCGTCGCGTTCGAGCTGCTGAGCCCGTTGCCGCTCGGCGGCGAATTCGGCCCGCTGCGCCGCGAGTTCCTCGGTGCTCTTTTCCAGCTCCGACGTTCGGGCCGCGAGCGCTGCGTCGCGCTCCGAGAGCTGAAGCCGAAGGGCCGCCACTTCCCTGTCCGACTGCACGACCGCGCTGCGTTGCTCGGCCGTCTCCTCCTGCTGTTCGCGCAGCGAACGGGAGAGGTCCGAGACGCGCGCCTCGAGCTCGACGGCGCGAGAGGCCGACAGCTCGGCGGCCTGCCTCAACGACTGGTAGCGCTCGTCACCGCTGCGCCGCTCGACTTCGGTCTGGGCGCGAAGTTCGTTCAGCTCGCGATCGATCGCGTTCTTCTGCGATTTCGCGGCGGCCAGCGCCTCGTCGGCCGCCATGGTGATGCGCTGAAGGTTCTGAACCTGTGCTGACAGGCCCGAAGCGCGCTGGGTTGCTTCGTCGAGCCGTTGCTGAAGTGCGGTCTTCTCGTCTCGCGCGGCGCCGAGCGTCTGCGCGGTGCGTTCCAGCGACTGGGTCGCCTCGGCGAGCGTGCCCTCGAGCAGCGAGACACGGTCGGACAAGGTGCGAACGGCCTGTTTGCTCGCCTCGAGGTCCGCCGACTTCTCTTCGAGTTCGAGCAGGCGGGTGTCGAGCGCCCTGCTCTTCTCATCCAGCGCGGCGCGTGAGGCCTCGAGTTCCTTCGTCTTCTCGACCAGCGCCGCCCGGGTCTGATCGAGCGCGCCCGACTTCTCGTCGAGGCTGGCGCGCGTCTCGTCGAGAATCTTCTGGCCGTCGCGGAGCATGCCGCCGAAGCGGGCGATCTCGCTGTCGAGGCCGACGACCTGCTGACGGAGCGCGGCCGTCGTCGCCCGTTCGCTGGCCAGCGCCGTGTCTCGCTCGGCGACCAACCCCTCGAGGGTGCGCTTCTGCTGCGCGGCCGTCTGCACGGCGTCGTCGTGCTCCCGGCGGGCCTGCGCGACCTCTCCTTCGAGCCTCCCGACCGCGGCCGTGAGGGTCGATTCGTGATCTTCCAGCTCGGCGACGCGCTGCTGTTCGCTCTGCCTCGCCTTGCGAAGGTCGTCCACCGCCCCGCGCAGATCGTCTCGCTCCTCGATGAGCCGGTCACGGTCTTGCGTCAGCTCGACGATCTGACGGCGAAGCTCGGTCGCCAACACATCGGACTGCTCGCGCGAGGTGCGCTCGGCGGTGATCGCGGTCTCGAGATCGCGCTCCAGGCGTCGGCCTCGAGCGATCTCGGAGTCCTTCTCGGCGCTCAGCTGGGCGATCTGGTCGCTGAGCTGCTGAACGTTGGTGTTCGTCTCTGCGAGGCGCTGCTCGTACTGCTGAGCGAGATCGCGCCATGTGCGCTCCGAGCTCGCGAGCGTCTCGATGTCGCGCAGCGCACGGGCGTGCGACGACGTCGCCGACTGCAGCTCGGTCTCGATGCCCGCCAGCGCGGTCTGCTTGATGGCCAGCTCTGCCTCGAGCTGTTTGACGCGGGCGGCCTCGCGCTGGAGCTCCTGCTCGAGCTCACGGCGATGGTTCGACTCGACCTCGAACGAGCGCGCGAGCGACAACCGGTCGGCCTCACGCTTCGACGACTCGTCCCGCATCGCGACGACCTGCGAGCGCGCTTCACCGAGCGATCGTTCGAGCCCCTCGATGGCCTGGAGCGATTGGGTGCGGGCATCGGCCAGGGCCAGCTCGCGCTGACGGGCTGCGGCGAGCTCGGTTTCCTTCGAGGCGATCTCTTCGCGGGCCCGATCGGCGTGAGAGAGCGCCCGTTCGCGCTCGAGCCGCTCGGTGACGACGTCTTCCTGCGCCTTCTTGAGCTCTTCGTAGGCGCGGGCGAGGCGGGTGCGGGCGTCTTCGAGCTGGGTGCCGACCTCTTCCCGGCGCGCCCGCTCGAGCCTGTTCTGCTCCTGCGACGCGAGCGCCTGAATCGCCGCGTCCTTCTGGGCTCGGAGGAGTGCCTCGTGATCGGCGCGGGCAGCGGTCGCCCTGCCCTCGGCGTCGATCGCGCGCTCTCGCAGGACGGTGAGCTCGGCTTCGAGCCTTCGAACCCGCTGCGCCAGCTCTTCACGATCACGCAGCGACTCGGGGCGCTCGCGTTGGGCCTCGAGCTGTGCCGTCAACCGCGCGACGGCCTCCTTGCCGGCCTCGAGCTGCGCCCTGGTCTCTCGGAGATCGGCCTGCCGCGTCTCGAGCTCGGCCGTCTTCTTCTGCAGGGCCTCTTTCAGGCGCTCAGAACGGTCGCGCCAATCACGCGCACGGGTGGAGAAGTCTTCGAGCTTGCCGCCGGTGAAGGCGAGCGGCTCGGGCGGCAGCTGCACCCAGGTCGGGTCGAAGCTGCGCGCTGGCTCCTGGCCGGCCACGACGATGAAGTAGGCCGCCTCGCTGTTGCCTGCGAGCGAGCCGTCGACCTGCAGCCCGTCGCCACGCTCGAATGCCAGCTGGTAGCCGAGCACGGGAGACTGGGTTGCGACCTCGACGGAGTGAAAGTGGACCGAGAGCGCGTCGAGCAGCTGGCCGTAGGTCGGCGTCGGCGTGCCGTCTTCGGCTTCGATCATGCTCGAGAGCGCGAGGCCTGCAGGGTTGCGCAGGCCACCCATGAGGTAGCCGTTCTTCGCGACGAGGCGGGCGAGATCTTTGAGCAGCTCGGGCGCCTGAACGTACGGCGCGAGATCGGCCACCATCACGAGGTCGAAGCTGCCCGCCTCGAAGTCGTCGAACACGGGCGGTCGAAACCGCAGATTCGGGCCCGCCAGTTTGGCCTGCGCGTCTTGAATCGCCTGCAGATCGCTGTCGGCCGCGACGACGACCCTCGCGCCACGCGTCGAGAGAAACCGCGCCGACTGACCGAGCGTCGAAGCGACCGCGCCGATCTCGAGCACGCGACGTCGCGCATAGAGGCTCTCCGCGAAGATGTAGCGCGGTAGCAGCTCGCTCTGGCCCAGCTTCTTGAAAGAAGTCGACACGCCGAGGGGCGAGTCTACTCGGCTGGGGAAACCGCCCAAGGAAACCACCTGGCAATTGGCGGTGTTTCAACCCGTACTAGCCTGTTGCGCGCCATGGCCACCGACTCCGACGCAGGACCGCAGAGCTCTTTTCTTCGTCGCCTGGGGCGAGCCTTTCGCAACCTCGTGATCTTCGCGGTCGTCGTCGCTGCCGCAACCGGCGGCCTGTACGCCGCCTCGTTGCTGAACTCGCGAACGTGGAGCCTCGAGGTGCAAGGCGGCCAGCTGATCGTGACCCGGGGCAAGATGCTGCCAATCGGCACGGAGCCCTTCCAGCCGGCTGATCCGCTCCTCGCCGAGGCCTACGCGCCGCTCGATCTGAACGGCAACACCGCCCTCGCGGTCGTCGGTCAGAAGTTCGAAGACCGCGACGAACTCGATCGCGCCCTCTTCTCGGTCATCGAGCTGCTCGCGAAGCCGCGGGTGGCCTCCGATCTGAAGCGCGATCTCGATATCGGCGTCGCGCTGGTGAAGCGGGCGGAGGCGTTGCGTGGCCTCACGGAGCAACAACGGGCCACGCTCGGAACGCTGAAGGCCGAGGTCGCCTACTTCCTCGCGAAGCAGCGCATCGACGACGCACGCAAGCAGCTCGACGAGGCGCTCCAGCAGCTGAAGCTCGCCGCCGACGCCGATGCCCGCCACAAGAAGGACGCGACGCAGATGCTGTTGGCCGTGGAGCCGCAGGTGAAGTCTCTGTCGGACACGCTCCGGGCCGCGGTGCAGGGCCTCCCGCCGCCGCCTCCGGTCGCGCCCAACCCCACGCCGCCGCCTGCGGATCCGAAGCCGGCTGACGTGAAGCCTGCCGAAGATGCCGCTGCCGATGCTGGGGCTCCTGCCGAAACGCAGAAGCCTGCTCCGCCAGAGACTGACGGCCACTGAGGTCCGCGCTACAGGCGCGCGCGTGAGCACCCCCGGCTATCTCGAAGTTCTGCGTCGACGGCCCGCCTACCGCCGAATCTGGCTGGGCTCGGTCGTCAGCCTCGCGGGCGACTGGTTCACGCTCATCGCGCTGTACTCGCTGCTCAACGAGTACGCGGGCAGTGGTGAAGCGGTGGGACTGATGCTGCTGGTGCGTTTCCTGCCTGCCGCCCTGCTCGGCCCCGTCGCGGGAGTCGTCGCCGATCGATTTCCACGTCGCGTGATCATGATGACGTGCGACATCGTGCGCGCGCTCGTGGTCCTGGGGTTCCTGCTCGTTCGCCAGCCGAGCGACGTGTGGATCGTCTACGCCCTCACCTTCGTGCAGATGACCGCCGCCGCGTTCTTCGACCCTGCCGAGCAGGCCGCCATCGCCAGCACCGTCGAGCGCGACGAGCTCGTCACGGCCAACACACTGCAGGGCATCACCTGGTCCGCAATGCTGGGTTTCGGAGCGGTAGCGGGCGGCGCGACGGCAGCTGCTTTCGGGCGTGACGCGGCGTTCTTCGTGAACGCGCTCACCTACCTCGGCTCGGCGGCGTTCGTTCGTGGAGCCGCCGTTCCCTTCACGGCCCGCGCGCGACCTGCGACGTGGAGCGCGACGTTGGGCCTCGACGATCTGCGCGAAGGCATCACACGACTCAGAGCCGACCCGATCGTTCGCCGCACCATCTGGGTGAAGACGGCGTGGGCGATTCCCGGCGGTGGTGCGCTGCTGCTCTACGCGATGCTGGGAGAGCGCGTGTTCGCACCAGGCGGAAAAGGAGAGGCAGGCATCGGGGTGCTGCTCGGCATGCGCGGCGTCGGTGCCTTTCTCGGCCCGCTCGTCGCGCGACGGCTTGGCGGTGACACGCCGGCGTTTCTCGAGCGTGCGATCGGTATCGGGTTCATCGTCACCGCGGCGTTCTGGGTGGCGTTCGCGTTCTCACCCTCACTGCCGGTTGCGGCGGTGATGCTCGCGTGCGCGCACCTGGGCATCTCGACGCAGTGGGTGTTCTCGAGCTCGTTGCTGTCGATGCAGGTCGAAGACTCGATGCGCGGCCGCATCTACGCCGTCGACTTCATGTCGTACATGTTGATGCTCGGGCTCTCGAGTTGGCTCGCGGGCCGGGTGCTCGACGCGACGAACCTCGGCCCGCGCGTGATGATGGCGTCGCTGAGCGGTGTGCTGTTGGTGACGGCCACGATCTGGTGGCTGCTGGGGCGGGCCTCCGCCACGCCGGTCGGGGTGGAGTCCGCCCGTGGCGACGCGTGACGAACCTCTCTGACTCCGGAAAGCCTCGACGTCGAGCTGTTCGAGGTCGCCCGTGCACTGAGCGCCATCGACGACGCCTACTCGTCGCGGTCGTAGACGCCGCTCCACGTCTCGGGAGGCGGGGTCGCCAGGTATGCTTCGCAGCGGGCGACGTAGCGATCGATCAGCGGATCATCGGCCTCGGCCGCGAGCGTCTTGAACGCCTCGAGCGCCTCCGCGAACTTCCGCTCACGCCACGCCTTCATCGCCGCTTCATGCTTCTCGAGCCTCGGCCCGAGCTTCTCGCGATCAGCCGCGCGGCCGATCAACTCGAACACCTCGAGCGGCTCGGCGAGCCGGCCCACCTCGACCCTGTCGACGGTACGGAAGAGAAACCGATCACCGACCTCGTCGACGACCGGCCGGGCCACCAGCACCCGCGAGCCATACCGCTTCGCGATCGCCTCGAGCCTGAACGAAGTCGCGACCGGCTCGCCCATGACCGTGTAGTTCACGCGGTGCAGCGTCCCCATTTCTCCGACGACGGTGGGGCCGGTCTCGAGGCCGGCGCGGAGCACCAGTGAACGCCCACAGGTCTTCTCGAGCTCGGGCCTGCTCTTCTCGAACTTCTCCTGCATCGCGAGCGCGGCTTCGCAGGCGACGGCCACTTGATCGGGCAGCGAGACGGGTGCGCCCCAGAACGCCATCAGCCCGTCTCCAAGGTACTTGTCGACGTGGCCGCCCGATTCGATCACCACGTCCGTCATGTCGTTGAGGTACGTCTGAAGCACCTTCACGACCTCGGCTGGCTCCTTCTCTTGCGCGACGGCGGTGAAGCCCTCGATGTCGGAGAAGTAGACGGTGAGCGGACGGCGCTCGGGCCGCATCAGCGCGAGGTCTCGCTCGACGCGCGCGAAGACGTCGGCCTTCACGGCGCCACCGAGCGCACGACCGATGAAATCTCGCAGGCCCTTTTCGATGGTGCGCGCGTACCCCTGTGCCGCCAGAAAGGTGAGGCCGCACGCGAACAGCGGAGCCGCCATGGCGACCCACCGCTGCTCGGCGACGAACAACTGCCGCGCCGCGAGCGCGTGGAGCGCGGTGACGCCTGCGATGGTGAAGACCCACGCCAGCCAGCCCGGGTTTCGCGCCAGCGTCGACCACACCACGGCGAGCACTGCGCCCATGAACGCGAAGGCGATCGTGAGCCAGAAGTCAGAGACCGGCGGCGCGCGGACGATGCCCGTGGAGTGCAGCAACCCGACGACCGACTGCGCGAGCACTGCGGCGTGCCCGAGCTCCCCGATGGACGTGGGAACCGTGGCGGCCCCCATCGCGCGCTCATCGGAGAGAATGACGACGCGCCCAGCGAGATCGTTGTCGTAGTGGCGAACACCGCGCCCAGCCGCGTCGTCTTCTGCGTTCTGCAAGAGCCGCCACGCGGGCACCGTGCGCTTCACCGTGCCTCGCCCACCGCGGCCTGGCTCCGAGGCGTCCCAGCGCAGCGAGCCGAAGCCATCGGGATCCATGGGCACGTCGAAGCGCCCACCGACGCGCAGCCGCCCCTCGCGGTATTCGAGCGAGCGTGAGCCGACCAACGCCATGACGGCGAGGAGCGGTGCCGAGGCGAGCGCCCGCGGCGAGCCGTCGATCTCTCCGCCGACCAGCAGCGGCACCGCCCGAACCCGCTTGTCGGGGTCATCGAGCAGCGTGGCCGCACCAGCCGGGGCGCCCCACAACAACAGCGGAGCCACCGGCGCCTCGATGGACCTCGCCCGCACGAGCCTCGTCGGGTCGACCCCTTCGACGGCCACCTCGGCGATGCGCTGCGTGAGCCACGCCTCGTCGACGTCGTGCTCGTCGTCGGAAGGAACGCGTTGGCGGGTCTGCACCGTCTTCACGTTCAGCGCCTGCGCGAGCTCCTTCGCCTTCGCCTCCGACGCAGCCCCGGCCCAGATCACGGGTTTGCCGTCTGAGATGAGGTAGGTGACTGGCGCCTTCCGGCTCAAGCCCTCGCGCACCATCGAGAACGCCTCGCGGGTCGTCTCGAACTCTCCCAGCCGCACCATCACCGGGGTGAGCGGGCGCTCGCCGGGCCGGCCACGCTCGTTCGAGAAGCTCCAGGTGAGCACGATCTTCCCGTCGCGCGGCTCGAGCAGCGCGGCCAGCTTCTCGTCATCGGACTGAAGCCGCTCGCCCTTGCAGGGAGCGCAGGTGCGTGGAGAGACGTCGCGAAACGACTGATCGAGGATCACCAGCGCCGCTCCCTCGTCGAGCACCTGCGCGGCGACCCGGCCCGTCAGCTCGCGCGGCCAGGGCCGCATCGCCCACTCGGGGTGTTCGGTCTCGCGCGCGTTCGCGATCGTCTCGTCATCGACGCTGACGATCACCACCTCGTCGCTGCGCTGCGACGCTTCTCCCAGCTGTCGGGCGCGCCAGTCGTAGGTCAGCCACTCCACGCGCTCGAGCAGCAGCCGGAGCTGAACGTGCCAGCGCGGGTCGCCCGTGAAGTCCTGGCGCTCGATGCGGAAGAACGAGGCGCCCCCGAACACCAGCCCGAACACCGCAGCCCAGAAGAAGGCCACACCGAACTTGCGCACGAAGCGGAGCCCGGCGGACTGAAGAGGGTTCGTAGACACGGCCGCGGGGAGACTATGCTGCCGCCATGAAGATCGCTCCGAAGATGCTCAAGGTCATCGCGCTCGCCGCGGTGATCACCATGGTCGCGGTTGCGTGCGACCTGCAGAAGACGGCCAACCAGATCAGCGCGCGCAGCGTGGTGGTCGCGACCCTGCTCGCGACGCCCGGGGTCACCATCAAGCCCGAGGCGATCGCCGGGCTCGACGCGAGCATTCCCAGCTTCGACGCAGGCGGCATCACCATCGACGGCGGCTTCCCCATCAACCTCGCCGACGCCGGCCTGCCGATTCCTGCGCAGAACGTGGTGCTCGTCTTCTTCGGGCAGCGGCAGGGCGACAACCTCGACACGCCCCCGATGGGCGTGGGCGGCGCGAAGGTGACGCTGCAGCAGGTCGGAGGTGCTGCGTACACGCTCAACGAACAGGGCAGCGGCAACTACCTGCTCACGGGCGACGACGCCGGCTTCCGCTACACGAGCAACGCGACGTACCAGTTCAGCGTGGTGTCGGCAGGAGAGACCTACGTCGCCGAGGTCGCGCAGGTGCCGCCCGAGGAGCGCATTCTCGCCTTCGAGAGCCAGAAGGGCTTCATCGATCAGCCCGCGAACCAGCCGCTCACCTTCGTGCGCCCCGAGCCCGCGCCGGGCGCTCGCCTGAACCTCGGCTTCGTCAACGTGTTCCCGATCGACGCGACGGGCAAGCAGTCGCCGATGCCGAGCTACACGAACGTGCCGACGACGCCGCTCCAGTTCCTCAAACTCGTCGCAGACACCGTGGGGCTGCAGACGGAGTACCGCGCGCAGTCGGTGACGATTCCTGCGACTGCGTTCCCCGAGCCCAACAAGAACTACATCATTCTCTTCCAGTCGGCGAAGACGGGCGGGCCCAAGTCCGACAACCTGTTCTCGGGCTCCGCCATCATCGCGGGCACTGCCGCCGTCGGGATCGTGAAGACCCGCTGACGATCACTCTGCAGGGGCTGCTTCTTCCTTCTTCTCGATCTTGTCGAACCAGCCCTTGTAGCCAATCTTGATCGAGTCGTTGGTGAAGTCCTCGCCGCGCTTCTTGTCGACGAGGTACCACTTCCCGTCCTTCTTCCCGACGAGGTACGCCGACTCTTCGCCCTCGGCGACGCCCTTGTCTTCGACCTGGAAGTTGTCTTCGGTGACCTTCACGATCACGGTCGACTCGGTCGGGCCCTGGCGCGCGTCGCCCACCTTGAAGTCCTTCAGGTAGTAGTCGACTTTCTCGTGGTACCAGGGCGCCATCGGGTGATCTTCTTTACCCATGCGCTTCTTGCGCTCGGCGATGGAGTCGAGCGTCTTGGGGTGCAGCAGCTTCTTCGCGTCGGCCCACTTCTTGGCCTTGAGCGCGGTGAGGTACTTCGTGGTGAGCTCCTTCGCGCCCTTCACCTCAGCCGACTGCGCGTCTGCGGCGGCGGGCTCTTCGGCGAGCGCGAGGGACGACAGCGACAACATGATCGACATCACGAGCTTCTTCATGGGGTTTCACCTCGAAAAAGAGGACGACTCGGCTCCTAGCACGCGGCTGACGGGCGGGAGTCGGGCGAATTCTCCCCGTCGTCATCACGCCCCCATCTGTCCCACCTTTGGGTAGTGTGCGCTCACTTTGCCTCCTGCTCCCGTCAACGTTCTCATCGTCGACGATGATCGGTCGACCCAGCGCTTCCTCGCCGACGCTCTCACCAAGAAGGGCTTCGTGGTGACCGTCGAACGCGACGGCGAGTGGGCCGTGAAGACCTTCGAGAAGAAGTCTTTCGATCTCGTGATCCTCGACATCTTGCTGCCGGCGCTCAACGGCTACGAGGTCGCCAAGCAGCTCAAGGCGATGCCGCGCGGCAAGCGCACGCCCATCGTGATGATCTCGGGCGTCTACAAGAACGCGATTCACCAGCGGGAGGCGGTGCAGAAGCACGGCGCGGTGGCGTTCCTCGAGAAGCCGATCGATCTCGAGAAGCTGGCGGGCACCATTCGGGAGGCGCTCGGAGACAAGTACCCCAAGCCGCTCGTCGCGAAGCCGCCTCCGCCGCCCGTCGAAGAAGACGAAGCGACCGGAGAGTTCTACGCCGACGACCTGCAGCGCGAAGAGGCCGAAGAGGTCGAGGTGCAGGCCAAGCAGGTGCAGACGAGCAAGCCCTCGGGCCCGGTGATCAAGGGCGACTTCGCCCAGGCGCCGTTCGCGAAGGTGCTGGCCGAGCTGTACCGCTGGCGGGCCACGGGCGCGCTGCTGGCCGGGCGCGCGAAGGTGAAGAAGATCGTCTACCTGCGTGACGGCGTGCCCGAGCTGGTGAAGTCGAACCTGCTCGTCGAGGCGCTCGGCCGCATTCTCGTGCGCGAGCGCATGATCACCGAGGCCGAGTGCGAAGAGTCGCTCAAGCGCATGAAGGCGACCAAGCGCATGCAGGGCACCGTGCTGATCGAGATGGGCTGCATCAGCCCGCACAACCTCTCGTACGCGCTCACCCAGCAGATGCAGGAGAAGCTGTACGACGCCTTCCGTTGGGACGACGGCCTCTATCAGTTCAAGCCCGGCGTCACGCAGCCTCCCGAGCCCGTGGGCCTGGGCATGACGACCGCGCAGCTGATCGTCGAGGGCGTTCGCCGCACCTACGACGAGAAGCGATTGGCGCGCGTGTTCGGCGACGTCTCGCAGCTCTACGTGCACCCGAGCGACGAGCCGCTCTACGCCCTGCAGGACGCCGGCCTGTCGGACGAAGAGAAGGAGATCGCGTTGGTGGCCGATGGTCACAAGACCGTCGCCACGCTGCGCGCGCTCAACGTGATGTCGCCGGTGGAGACCGACAAGCTGATCTTCGCGCTCACCTGCGCGCAGATGTTGTCGCTGAAGCCGACACCGGCTGCGGGCAAGCCGAAGGTCTCGATCGCGAAGATCGCCGCCGATCTGCACCCCGAGCCGCCGCCGATGCCGAAGTCGAGCCCGGCGCTGCCGCCGCCGCTCCCACCACCGCTGCCGCCTCCCCTGCCCCAGCGCGCGCCGCCTCCTCCTCCGAAAGGCGACCTGCTCGACCTGCCGTGGGATCACGCCGAGCTCGCGCGGGCGCCGGCTGCGCCAGATCCCGTTCCGCCGCCGCCTCCTCCCGACACGACGCCACCGGCCAAGCCGCGCAAGGGCAAGAAAGACGAAGCGCCGCCACCTGCGCCGAAGTCGGGCTCGCTGCTGCCCGAGCTCTCAGAGGTCGTCAGCATGCCGCGGCTCTCGAACGAAGAGCGCGATCACCGCGAGCGCCTGGCCGCGAAGGTCACCGCGATGCGCAAGCTCGACTACTTCGAGGTGCTGGGCATCAAGCGCAACGCCAGCCGTGAAGACGTCAAGCGCGCCTACTTCGCGCTCGCGAAGGAATACCACCCCGACAAACACGCGATGTCGAAGTCGGCCGAGGTCAGGGAGCTCGCGCAGCAGCTGTACGACTTGATCTCGAGCGCGCACGACACGCTCACCGACCCGACCGAGAAGGAGCGCTACCTCGCGGAGCTCAAGCAGGGCGTCAAACGCGACATGGGTGACGACGTCGGCAAGATCCTCGCGGCCGAGGGCAAGTTCCAGCGCGGAGAAGAGTTCATGCGCCAGCGCCAGTTCGCCGAAGCGGTGCAGGCCTTCAAAGAGGCGGTCTCGCTCTACGCCGACGAAGGTGAGTTCTTCGCGTGGCTGGGTTGGGCGCGCTTCCAGATGAACCCGGCCACGGTCGAAGAGTCGATGGTCGACATCGAGAAGGCGATCACGCTCAACCCGAAGCTCGACAAGAGCTACCTGTTCCTCGGGTACATGCACAAGGCGACCGGCCGCCCCGACAAGGCCGAGAAGCAGTTCGAGAAGGCGATTCAGGCGAACCCCGATTGCACCGAGGCCCTGCGCGAGCTGCGGCTGCTTGGGAAGTCGAAGCGCTGAGCCATGCGGTTGCGTGAGCGGTTCGAGATCATCCGCCCGCTCGAGGAGCTCGAGTCGGCGCTGGTACGCGGCGCGCTCGAGAACCCCTCGCTCGTCTCTGCACACGAAGAGGCGGTGCTGCGAACGGCGCTCTCGCTCGCGCGGCTCTACAAGGTCAACCAGGCCGGGCGCGATCTCGGCGTGGGCGCGGCGCTGACGCCATTTCGTGAGGAGCTGTCGCGACGGCTCACCCCGGTGCTGTTGCCGAAGAGCGGCAAGATTCAGCGCGCCGAGCTGCTGCCGCACCTGCGCGATCTGAAGGAGCGCACGCTCAACACCCGCGACTCCCTGGTGCAGCGCTTCAAGGGGCGCCTGTCGGCCGACGCGGTCGATCACGAGATTCGCAACAAGTCGCTGGTGCTGGTGCTCGGCGGCGGCGGCGGCACGGCGTACGTGTACCTGGGCGTGATGGCGTTGCTCGACGAGTACGGGCTCTCGCCGAAGCTGCTGTCGGGCACCTCGATGGGCGCGATCCTCGGGCTGTTCCGGTCGCGCATGCGGCGCTTCGAGCAGGACGAGGTCGTCAACATCGTGCGCACGCTCTCGTGGCGGCGGCTCTTTCGCGCGGTGTCGACCGAGAACAAGTACGGCGTGCCGGCGGCGCTGCGACTGTTCCTTCGCTCGGGCATCGGCCGCTGGTTCGGCGTCGACACGCGCGGCGGCGAGGCGCTCACGCTCGCGCAGCTGCCGATCAAGACCCTCATCACCGTCTCGGGCATTCGCACGGGGAAGCTGCCCCACCCGCTCGAGTTCTACGAGCGCCTGACGGCCGCGTCTCCAAAGCGCCTGCTCAACCCGCTCGTGCTGCCACAGTGGATCGCCGCGCTCTGGGAGTTCGCGACGCACCCCGAGATTCTCACCCGCATCACGCTCGGCGCCGACGAAGGCACCGAGTCGTTCGATGCGGTCGACGCCGCCGGCTTCTCGAGCGCCCTGCCCGGCATCATTCACTACGACGTGCTGCGCGCCGACCCGCGCATGCACTCGATGCTCGGAGACATGTTCGCCAGTCGGCACATCTTCCGCCTCGTCGATGGCGGGCTCGTCGACAACGTACCGTCGAAGGCCGCGTGGCGAGCGGTGCACAAAGGCGAGATCGGCACCCGCAACGCGTTCATCTTCGCGCTCAACGGCTTCGCGACGAAGCTGTCGACCCCGCTGTGGATTCCGCTCCAGCGCATCGCCGAGCTCAACGTCGCGCGCTCGCGACCGTGGGCGCACCTCACGCACGACTTCAAGCGCACGCTCAACGCGCTGTCGGTGGTGCCGCGGGTCGACGAGCTGCTCGACGCGATTCAGTGGGGCCGCGCGCAGGTGGCTCCGCAGCTTCCGTTCATCACGCGAATGCTCGCGCCGCTGCCGAGACTGGGCTGAAGGAGGCGCGCCATGCCGACCGCGTCGATCGTTCTGGGGATTCTCGCCGTGATCTTCGCGACGATCGCGGCGCTCTGCGGGTACGTGTGGTGGCGGGTCGTGACCAGCCCTGGTGACGACAACCCGCTCGGAGGCCTGGCGATGCTCGTCGCGATGATCGCCGGCGGGCTGGCGTTCGGGTTCGCGTTGATCGCGATGCTGCTCGCGCGACGCGGGTGATCAGTCTCCCGCTTCGGGGAGCAGCAGATGAAACGCGGTGCCATCGGGCCCGGTCTCGAACTCGATCCACCCGCCCATCTCTTCGACGATCTCTTTGCAGATCGACAGGCCCAGGCCGGTGCCCTTGCCCACGTCTTTCGTCGTGTAGAACGCGTCCCACATGCGCTTCTGCACGTCGACGGGAATGCCCGTGCCGTGATCACGAACGGTGATGCGCAGGCGTTCCTCCTCGACACAGCCGCGCACTTCGATCTTCCGCTCCTTGCGATCGCGCGCCGACATGGCGTCGAGCGCGTTCTGCATCAGGTTCAGAATCACCTGCCCGAGGGCCGAAGGTGAGCCGATCACCTCTGGCAAGAGGGGAATGGCGGCGACGATCTCGCACTCGCTCTTCTTGGCGCCGCGGAAGATCGTGATCGCCTCCTGAATCGCGCGCGAACAGTCGAAGCGCACCTTCTCGTCGCGGCGGCGCGCGGTACCCTTGAGCGCCTGCACGATCGTCTCGATGCGCGAGACGCCTTCGATCGACTCGCTGACGATCTCCTCGAGTTCCCCTGCCGACGAAGGCAGCGCCACTTTCGACTCGCGCAGCTCGGCGATGTCGCTCTTGAGCGAGTGCAGGTTCGACTTCAGGAAGGCGAGCGGGTTGTTGATCTCGTGCGCGACGCCCGCCACGAGCTGCCCGATGGTGGCGAGGCGATCTCGCTGCGTCGCGACCTCCATCGCGCGAGCCGCCGAGGCCTCGATGACGGACACGTCGGTCACCGCGCCGATCGCATCGGCGAGCCCCTGGATGATTCGAATCGACCCTTCGTTCAGGCTCGCTGGCGGAGCGACGACGCAGAGCAGCCCACGCTGCGTTCTCGCGCCCGTCGGGAACACCAGCACCGAGGCCGAATCTTCGCACTCGAACGGGAGCTTCAGCGTCGAGCGGCCGAGCTCGGGCAGATGCACCTGCCTGCGCTGGCCCCACGCCACGTTCATCAGGCAGTCCTTGCGACCGAGCGGAATCACGATCTCGCGCTCTTCGGGCCGCAGCCCAGCCGACCCTTCGCACCGCAGATCGTTTCCAGCGAGCTCGAAGCAGACGATGCGTGAGAGCGGGAGCTGGTCACGAACCACCTCGATCGCGCGGCTGATGGCCTCGCGCTTCGACCCCGACGAGGCCATCGCGCGAATCACGGCGCGGAGCACCCCGGCTTCGGCCTTCGCCCGCTCGAGACGTTTGCGATCGAAGCTGACGATCCACCCGTGCTCGCCGCGATCGGGAGCGATGGAGATGAGCACCCGCTCCGACGCAGACACTTCGACCGACGTCTGCACACACGAGACGCGGGCCTTCGCTTCGCCCAGCAGGGCCGTGACCGCAGCTTCGAGCATTGGAGCCGCCGGCGAGGCGAAGAGCTCTTCGGCAAGGTGGTTCCGCTCGAGGCAGACGCCCTCGTCGTCGACCCACTGGAGCCCCACCGGCATCGCATCGGCGAAGGCACGGAAGGCCTCACCGCGCTCAGGCGGGGCGAGCGGAAGCTTGATCGCTGGCTGGCCCATCGCCGTGAAGCCTGTGCAACTTCGCGACCTCGCAGGAGGTGAGTCAGCCACCCCGGGTCTGGGTCACCACACACCCTCACGCCAAGGTGCTGATTCCTCATTCGGGCCCAGGTGGGTGGGTCGATCGAGAGTCGACCGTGACTCTCGTCACGCGGGTGGCGCGTCAGCCCAGTGACTCGGAATCGTTGGTTCTCTGGCGCTGGCAAGCGGGTTGCTCAAGCCCCTCCCGAACCGGCGTTACCCACGCCACCCCTGGGAGGGGAACTTTCATGAATCTCGCATTCGCCAACACCTCGGTGCCCACCTCGACGTCTCTCGTGCACGCTCCGGGGTCGCCGCTCGAAGAGGTGATCAAGGCCGTGGCGCGCATCGCGCCGACTGACTCGACGGTGCTGCTGACGGGAGAGACGGGCACGGGCAAAGAGGTGATCGCCCGCTACGTTCACGAGAACAGCCCGCGGGCCCGCCGTCACTTCGTGCCGGTGAACTGTGGCGCCATTCCCGAGACGCTGCTCGAGAGCGAACTGTTCGGCCACGTGCGCGGCGCGTTCACGGGCGCCGTCGCCAACCGCAAGGGCCGGGTCGCGATGGCCGAGGGCGGCACGCTCTTCCTCGACGAGATCGGCGAGATGCCGCTGCCGCTGCAGGTGAAGCTGCTGCGCCTGCTCCAGGAGCGCACCTACGAGCCCGTGGGGAGCGCCGAGAGCGTGAGCGCGAACTTCCGGCTGATCGCGGCGACGAACCGCAAGCTGGCCGAAGAGGTGGAAGCCGGCCGCTTCCGTCGCGATCTCTACTACCGGCTCATGGTGTGCCCGGTCGAGCTGCCGCCGCTGCGCAGCCGCAAGGCCGACGTTCTCGCGCTCTTCAACCACTTCTGGCGTCAGCGCGGCGAGACGCGCCCCATCGAGCCGGCGGCGATGCGCGCGATCGAGCTGCACCCGTGGCCGGGCAACGTGCGCGAGCTCGAGAACCTCGTCGAGCGCGTGTCGGTGTGCACCGAAGGCCCCGTGATTCGCGTGACGGATCTTCCGTCGCCGGTGCGCCAGGCCGCGATGGCGATCGGAGAGCTGCAGACCCCGTCGCTCACGCTCGTGCCGCCTCCGCCTGCGACGCCGCCCGAGTTCGGGCTCGACGCGCCCCAGCCGGTTCCCACCCCGATGCCGCGTGGCTTCGAGCCGCTGCCGTCGGAAGCGCCGGTCATGCAGGTGCCGGTGCCCGAGCGGCTGCTCGCGGAAGCCGCGGCGCCGTCGCTGCCGATCGATCTGCCTGCGCTCCTGCGCACGCTCGAAGACACGTACATCGCCGTCGCGCTGCAGCAGGCGAAGGGCAACCGCAAAGCGGCCGCCGACCTGCTGGGCCTGCAGCGCACGACGCTGGTCGAGAAGCTTCGCCGCCGCGCGCGTGAGTCGCAGGCCGCCTGAGTTCGTCGTCTTCGAGTCTCGTGGATCCCTGGGGAGGGAACCGATGGTCTTCGCGCTGGTCAGCATCGCCCTGAGCGCTCCGCCGCCGACGGGCTTCACCACGGCGGTCGAGCGGGTCGCGCTCGAACGGACTTCGCCGACGGTGGAGTCATCGGTCGACCCGCTCATGCGGACGATTCGACTGACCGGCGCGAAGATCGCGGGTCGTCTCTCGAGCCAGCTCTGCCCCACGCAGCAGGCCGGGCGTGATGGGCTCACCCTTCGATGCACCACGCGCCGGTTGTGGGCCGGCATCGCGCAAGACGAGAAGGGGCTGTACCTCGACGTGCGGGCGCTGCGTGGCGTGACCTGGAAGTGGGACGTCGAGGGCGTGCCGCTGCAGGCCTGGCCGATGAAAGCGCTCGGCATTCCCGACGAGTGCCCCGGCATCGGCGACGCGGTGAAGGCCGAGTGTGCGCTGGGCGAAGGCCACCTCTTCGAGGCGGAGCAGCTCTATTCGGCGGCGCTGAACGGCCCCGACGCACACCTGGCCCGCATGCGCCTGGGCGATCTCGCCATGCAGCGTGGCGACGCCGAAGCGGCGATGGGCTGGTACGCGAAGGTCGTCTCGGCCGGCCCGGTGACGCGCATCGCGCAGCTGCGCTCGTGCGATCTCACCGGCAACTGTCTGATGCAGCGGCCCGCCGAGCTGCGCGGCCTGGGTGGCGTCATCGAGGTCGAGGCCGTGGTGCACCTCGTTCGGCAGGCGCTCGCCCTCAACCAGGATCGCCGGGCGATGCAGCTGCTCAACGACGCCATCGAGCGCAAGGTGCCCGTCTGTCAGTCGGCGCGGGCGTTCTGTCAGAAGGCCCTCGAGGCGGCGTTCAGCGCGGAAGATGACGAAGCCACCACCTCGGCGCTGGCGATCTACGCCGCCACGGGCATCGGCGAAGGTGAAGGCGGCATCGCGGTCTCGGAGGCTGCGGCGACGGCGGCCGAAGACGCAGGCGCCCCGGGGTACGCGGCTGCGGTGCTCGCCTCGCTCTCGGGCCGCATGCCCCGTGAAGCGCTCGACCAGCACCTGCAGCGCGTGGCCCGCCTCTACCTCGCCGCGAAGGACCCGGTTCGTGCGCAGTTCGTCGTCGAGTACGCAGAGCAGAAGCTGACGCCGGCCGAGCTGCGCACCAAGAGCTGGGCGCAGGTGCGCAAGGGCCTGATGCCGAAGTCGGTCGTGGCCGTGTCGTCGAAGCCGCGCGCCGCACCCATCGCCGACCGCATTCCGGCGATGACGACCGACGTCGAGATCTCGAAAGAGCTCGCCCGCGCCGCCCAGGCCCGCGCCACCGCCGCTGAACCATCGCCGTCCACGACTCTGGAGAAGAAGCCATGAACGACCTCGTCGCCCTGAGCCGCGCCATGCAGGAGGCCGTCGCCGCAGCCCTCGACGTCGCGCCGAGCCCCACCACCGTCTTCCTGCGCGGGGAGCACGGCACCGGCAAGCGCCGCTTCGCCCGCTTCATTCACGAGAACTCGAAGACGGCGCAGCGCTCCTTCGTCGAGATCAACCCGACCACCTTCACGGTCGCGCAGGCCGAGCAGGCGCTCCAGACGGCCGGCACGGTGCTCTTCGACGAGATCGGCGCCCTGTCGATCGAGAGCCAGGCGCACCTGCTGCGGTTGCTCGAGGCCCCGCATGCCGCCCGCATCATCGCCACCACCAGCGACGCGCCCGACGAGCTGGTGCGAACCGGCAAGCTGCGCAGCGATCTCTTCTACCGCCTCGACGTCTACCCGCTGCGGGTGCCGTCGCTGCGCGAACGACACGACGACGTCGCGCGACTGGCGCAGGTGCTCCTGGTGAAGGCCGCCGCTCGCCTGGGCCGCCCCGCGCCGACGCTCTCGACACAGGCCGTCGCGGCGCTGGAGCACGGTGACTTACCCGGCAACGTGCGTGAGCTCGAGAACGTGCTCGAGCGGGCGCTCATTCGTTCGCGCACCGCGACGATCGAAGTGCAGGCCCTGGCCCTGGCGCCGCCGCGCATGGAGCCTGGCCTCTTCCCCGAGGGGTTGCCCCTCGATCTCGGCGCGCTGGAGCGTCTGGCGATCGCAGAAGCCCTTCGCCGCGTGAACGGCAACCGCACCCACGCCGCCCGGCTGCTCGGCATCGGCCTGCGCACGCTGCGCCAGAAGTTGAACGGGCCCGGCACCCGCGCCACCACGTCTGATCCCGAGCCAGAGGCCGAAGCCGCTCAGGTGTTGTCATGAAGCTCTTCGACACGACGCTCGATCGTCTTCAGGCCTCGCTCGACGTTCGGCTGGCGCGGCAGAACGTGCTGGGCGGCAACCTCGCCAACGCCGACACGCCCGGCTACCAGCCGCGCGAGCTCGACTTCGAGGCCGCCATGAAGGCGCGCACCACGGCCCTGGCGAGCGGAAAGCCCTCGTTGCCCTCGGCGCTGCCCGTCGAAGGCCACCTCTCGCTGAACGTGTCGCAGCCCGAGCCCGACGAGCCGTCGAGCTTCGTGAAGGTGGCTGACAGCCCGGGCGGCCTCGATGGCAACGGCGTCGACCTCGATCGCACCATGGTCGAGCTCTCACGAAACGCCCTGCTCTACGGCGCCAGCACCCGGAGCGCGGGCAAGAAGCTGTCGATTCTCCGGTACGTCGCGAGCGAAGGCGTCGGCTGAGCCACCTGAAGGAGACATACGATGGACTTCCTCTCTGCACTCAAGATCGCCGGCTCGGGGCTCTCGGCCCAGCGCACGCGCGTCAACGTCGCCGCGAGCAACCTCGCGAACGCCGAGTCGACGCGTGGACCCAACGGCGAGCCGTACCACCGGCGAGATCCCGTGCTCGCCGCCGTCGCGTTCGAAGCGTCGCTCGCCGATGCGTCCCAGGTTCCGCTCGGGCCGGCAGAACCCGGGGCTGCATCGACGGCGACGGCCGTGCAGGTGACGGGCATTCAGGAAGACAACAGCCCGGGCAAACGCGTGTACCTGCCGGGGCACCCCGATGCCGACGCGAACGGCTTCGTCACGTTTCCCAACGTGAACCCCGTGAACGAGACGGTGAACCTGATCACCGCGCAGCGTGGCTACGACGCGAACGCGACGGCGGTGGAGACGCTCAAAGCCATGGCGCAGCGCGCGCTGGACATCGCGAGGTGATGAATGAAATCGCTCAGCGTCAATAGCGTCGAGTTCCCCTCCTCCACGCCGGCCGTCGAGAAGCCCGAAGGCTCGGGCGCCGCAGGGTTCGGCCAGGAGCTCGAGGCCGCAGTGAAGAAGGTCGACGATCTGCAGGTCGCGGCCGACGTCGAGACGCAGAAGCTCGCGAACGGCGACGGCAACCTGCACGAGACGATGCTCGCGCTCGAGAAGGCCGACATCGCGATGAGGCTGGCGATGAAGGTCAGGACGAAGCTGGTCGAGGCCTACAACGACGTGATGCGCATGACGGTGTGACGCCATGGAGAGCCTGCTCAAACAGCTTCGGGAGCTTCCTGCGCGACTGCAGGCGTTGCCCGCAGGAGTGCGAATCGCACTGATCGCGGGTGGCGTCATCGCCCTCGCGCTCGCGGGTGGCGTCGGCGTGCTGGCGCGCTCTGGCGGCGAGTACCAGTACGCGTTCACCAACCTCAGCCAGGAAGACGCGACCGAAGCGGCCGGCGTGCTGAAGACCTCGGGCATTCCGTACCGCACCGAGGCCAATGGCTCGGCCCTCGCGGTGCCGGCCGACAAGGTCTACGACGCGCGCATTCTCCTGGCGACGGCCGGGCTGCCGCGCGGTGGCGGCGTGGGCTTCGAGCTGTTCGATCGCGGCGATCTCGGCGTCAGCGAGTTCACGCAGCGGGTGAACCTGCGCCGGGCCATCGAAGGCGAGCTGGCACGCACCATCGGGCGGCTGGCGGGCGTTCGCAGCGCGAAGCTCACGGTGTCGCTGTCGGAGAAAGGCCTGTACCGCGACGAAGACAAGAAGCCGTCGGCGACGGTGGTGGTGATGCTGCAGCCGGGCCGCGCGCTGGGCGAACGCGAGCTGGCGGGCATTCGGCACCTCGTGAGTTCGTCAGTGCCGGGGCTGCCGCCCGATCAGGTGACGGTGATCGACGGCCGGGGCGCGGTGCTCTCGTCCGACTCGGCGTGGGACTCTCCCGAGGCGTCGTACCAGCGCAAGCTCGAGCGTGACTTCGAGCAGCGCATCGTCGGGCTGCTCGAGCCGGTCGTCGGTCAGGGCGCGGTGATTGCGCGGGTCACGGCGAGCGTCGACGCCACGCAGGTGAACCAGAACTCCGAGGTGTTCGACCCCGACGCGGTGGCGCTGCGCAGTGAGCGCAAGGTGACCCAGTCGTCGTCGACGCAGCAGAACACCCAGGCTGGTGTCGCCGGAGCGCAGGCGAACGTGCCGCTCCAGCAGCCGCCTCCGCAGGCCGGCCCGACGTCGCAGGGCAACCAGGCGAATCAAGACGAGGTGAAGAACTTCGAGATCTCGAAGACCACCACCACCACCCTCGCGCGCATTCCCCGGCTCCAGAAGATCTCGGTGGCGATCATCGTCGACGGCGTCGAGGGCAAGGTGCGCGACGCGGCCGAGGTCGCACGGCTCGGCGAGCTGGCCCGCAAGGCGGTTGGCTACGACGAGGCACGCGGAGACGCGTTCGAGATCACGAGCCAGGTCTTCGGCAAGTCCGACGTTCCCGCGCCTGCACCCGTCGCGGCCACCTTCCCCGTGTGGGGCTACGGCGCCATCGGGGGCGGCGCGCTGGCCCTGCTCGCCCTCATCGCGTTCCTTCTCCGTCGCCGCGCGCAGCCCGTCGAAGCGGAGCTGGTGCTCAAGCCCGGTCAGAAGGTCAGCGAGCTCGAGGCCACCGCCGCCGCGATCGACGGCAAGAAGCCCGAACTGCCGACGCCCGAACCGCAGCCCGTGCTCGTCGACCCGCTCGCCGATCTCAAGGAGCGCGCCCGCGCCATGGTCCGCGAAGATCGCGAACGCGCGCTCATGCTCATTCGCGCCTGGCTGAGCGCCGACCTCGACAAGAACCCCTCGCCGCACCTGAACGCCTCGCCCCCGCAACCACTCGGAGCCGAACGTGGCTGACGCCAACCAGGACACCTCGAAGACGCAGGCCCCGCCGCTCCCGTGGATCGACAAGCCGGGCCCCGGCGCCAAAC
>JAACJQ010000100.1 GCA_016879935.1 Archangiaceae bacterium
TCCCACGCGACGCCTTTGCGCTCTCACGCTTCGACGGCACCGCGCTCTACGAACACGCCGACCCGCGCAAAGGCGCGCACCCCGACTGGGGCACGCTCATCTTCAACTTCGGGCGAAACGAAGTGCGCAACTTCCTCATCGCGAACGCGCTCTTCTGGGTCGACGAGTACCACATCGATGGCCTGCGCGTTGATGCGGTCGCCTCGATGCTCTACCTCGACTACTCGCGCGCGGCCGGAGAGTGGATTCCCAACCGATTCGGTGGTCGCGAGAACGAAGAGGCGATTCTCTTCCTGCGCGAGCTCAACGAGACGATGCAGAAGCTCCACCCCGAGGTCGTGGTGATGGCCGAGGAGTCGACGTCGTGGCCCGCCGTCTCACGCCCCGTCTCGAGCGGCGGTCTCGGCTTCAGCCACAAGTGGAACATGGGGTGGATGCACGACACCCTGAAGTACTTCGAGAAGGAGCCGATTCACCGCAAGTGGCACCACCACCAGCTCACCTTCGGGCTCCTCTACGCGTACTCCGAAGACTTCGTCCTGCCGCTGAGCCACGACGAGGTGGTGCACGGCAAGAAGTCGCTCATCGACAAGATGCCCGGCGACGAGTGGCAGCAGTTCGCGAACCTGCGCGCGCTCTACGCGTGGATGTGGGCGCACCCCGGCAAGAAGCTGCTCTTCATGGGCGGTGAGTTCGGCCAGCGGCAGGAGTGGAGCGAAGGCCGCTCGCTCGACTGGCACCTGCTCGATCACGCCCCGCACCAGCAGCTGATGAACTTCGTCGCCGCGCTCAACGAGGGCTACCGCCGCGAAGGCGCGCTCTTCGAGACCGACTTCCACCCGCAGGGCTTCCAGTGGATTCAGGCCGACTCGTCGGACCCCAGCGTGTACGCGTTCGTGCGGCGCGGCCGGAACCCGTGGCGCGAGATCGTCTGCATCGCGAACATGACCCCCGTCGTGCGTCACGACTACCGCGTCGGCGTGCCTGCCGGCGGCTGGTGGGCCGAGATCCTCAACTCCGATGATCAGCAGTTCGGAGGCAGCGGCGTCTCGAACGCACCCGTGAAGGCCGAGCGCCGCGCGTGGGATGGGCAGCCGGGCTCACTCACCGTGACGCTGCCGCCGCTGGGAGTGATCTGGCTCGCGCCCGTCGATCCTCCCGGCGGAATCAAGATCGGCTGATCAGTGCAGCACGCGCTCGCGGTCGACGAGCAACATCGGGTGGTTCTCCCGGGTCTCGTAGGCGATGATGCGCAGGCCCGCGCCGCGGGTGCCTGACGTCGCAATCATCTGCTCTCCGTCGACCTGCGAGTTCGAGTAATTGAGCGCCACCTGGTACCGAACCTCGCACAGCGCCGTCATCTCGGTGCCGTCGTCGCCCGTGAAGGTCACCTTGATCTGCCCGCCCAGCGGCAACGCATCTCGCGTCTCGACGAAAAGACCTGAGGAACTGATGTTTCTGGCAATCCCCCGCGTCATGCCCTGCTGCGTGGTGAGATAAACCGTGAAGACCTTGTCGAACCTCAGACTCTGCCGCCGCTCGCTCACGTGCACCTCTGTCGTGTGGTGTGACGTGACGAAGCCTACAGAGTGCGATGGTGTAGGCAAATTAGCTACCTGCTGCGACATTCGATTGGAGGAAGAATCATGCGTTGGCTCGTTCCCCTGCTGCTGATCAGCTCCCAGGCTGCGTTCGCCGATGTTGATCAGAAGTTCGCGAAGATGCGCGACTCGGCCGAGAAGCTGGGCAGCCTCTCGGAGTTCATCGACAACTACGGCGGCTCGTGCGGCCCGTTGATGACGGCGCAGTGCGAAGAGAAGCGAAAGGAATTTCGCCGCGGCGCCGATGGCCGCAAGCACTACATGATCGTCACCGAAGACTCGGCGAGCGTGCTCTCGATGGGCGACGCGAACCCGATCTCGGGCGAGTTCGTGCTCAACATGACGCCCTTCTTCGCCGCCGGAGACAGCGCGATCACGCACGGTGCTCCTTCGAAGACCGACGCCAACGGCAACGCGATTCTCCCGTACCTGCGCATCAACGCGAAGCTGCCCGACGGGTGGACGATGCAGCTCATGAACCGCCAGGTACAGGCGCGCGCGCTGCGCATTCAGGTCGTGTTCACGCCCGAGGGTGTGTGGTCGTTGCCGAAGAAGGGCGGCGGGTCGATCAAGGGCATCAAGACCCGGTTCGACGGGGTGATCGTGCAGATCGGCCGCACCGGCGAGACGATCGGCATGTGGTACGCGAAGTGAGCTGAACGCCTCCACGAGAGCGTGCCGAAGCCCCCTCAGGACCAGCTCGGGGGGAGCGCATGGATCTCAAACAAGCCATCGAGAAGCACGTCGCGTGGAAGATGAAGTTTCGCGCGGCGATCGACGCCAGGCAGACGATGGATCAGGTGTCGATCGCGAAGGACGACGTCTGCGATCTGGGCGCCTGGCTTCACGGCCCTGGCAGCGCTGAATGCTCACAGTGCGCGTCGTTCGACGCGTTGGTCCAGGCCCACCGCGAGTTTCACGTCGAGGCGGGTCGAATCGCGGCCGCCATCAACGCGAAGAACTACCCGGAAGCCGAGCGGTTGCTCACCGGCGCCGCCTGCAGCGCGGCCTCGCAGAAGGCCGTCATGGCGATGATGAGCATTCAGCGGGAGAAGCAGACCAAAGCAGCCTGATCCCGCTTCACACCCGCCGCTTCCGCGCTAGCTTCCCGGCCCACTATGGCTGCTCGCGCAAGCGGTTCAGGAACCATCAGCTTCGGGCTCGTCAACATCCCCGTGAAGCTCTACTCGGCGAACGATTCGTCCGGGAAGATCTCGTTCAATCAGCTGCACGCGGAGAAGAAGATCCGCCTCAAGCAGCAGATGATCGACCCCGAGACGGGCGAGCAGGTGCCCCGTGAGAAGATCGTCAAAGGGTACGAGTACGCGAAGGATCAGTACCTGATCATCGACGAGGAGGAGCTCGAGAAGCTCGAGCTCACCAGCTCCCGGTCGATGGACATCACCGAGTTCGTGCCGCTCGCGGCCGTCGACCCGCTCTACTTCGAGTCGGGCTCGTACCTTGCTCCCGAGAAGGGCGCTGAGCGGGCCTACGCGCTGCTCGTGCGCGGCCTCGAAGACATGAAGCACGCGGCGATCGCCAAGTACGTCGCGCGCGGCAAGATGCACCTGCTGCTGATTCGCGCGATGGGCAATGCGTTGATCATGCAGTACCTCCGCTACGCCGACGAGGTGAAGCCGCTCTCGGAGATTCCCGTTCCCGACGCGAAGATCAGCGACGCCGAGCTCGGGCTCGCGCGGCAGTTCATCACCTCGCTCGCCAAGCCGACCTTCGACATCAACCAGTACAAGGACGAGTACCGCGAGCGCCTGAAGGATCTGCTCGACCGCAAGGTGAAGGGCGAGTCGGTCGATCTCACGCCGGTCGCTGCGCCGCAGGCCAAGGTCGTCGACCTCATGGAGGCCCTCAAGGCCTCGCTCGCACGTTCGGGCGCGATGCCGGCAGCTCCCGCGGCTGCTGCGCCCGCTCCAGCCGAAGACGATCGCAAGCCGCCTCACCGCTCGCCGAAGTCTGACGAAGTCGCCGACGCGGCCCCGAAGAAAAAGAAGGCCAAAGGCTGAGATTTTCCAGACGGTTGAGTGGAGGGTTCACACCCCACTCGCCGTTCACAGTGTTCACGGCAGTGCTCGCATTTCTGGCGAGCACCCGAGCGAGATCAGTCGGTGGAAGACGCCTTGAGGTGGCACACGCTTCGCTCTGGTGCTCCGCGCCATGACCCGGTTCCAGCTCGCGGCAGCGCTCGTCGTCCTCCTCGGGTGTGAAGGCTCGATCATGGGGCCGCGGGTCGAAGGCCCGGTCGGCGTCGATCCCACCACGGGGTTGCCGGTGGCGAAGCCGACGACGCCCGAGGGGCCGAAGCCGATCGTGACCGCCTGCACGCCAAGCCCGACGCCGGTCAGCGCCCCGATGCGGCGGCTGTCGCACGAGGAGTACCAGCACGCGATCGAAGATCTCTTCGGCAACGCCACGCTCGCGCAGCAGGTGACGGCCGGCTTCATCACCGACTCCGCGTCGCTCGGCTTTCGCAACGGCGCCCGCTTCCTCGATGTGAAGCCGGTGATGATGCAGAAGTACCAGGACGCGGCCGAGACCGTCGCGACGCAGGTGACCAGCACCACCAACCTGCCCCGCCTCGTCACCTGCCCCACCTCGCAGGGTGAGGCGTGCGCCCGCCAGACGATCGAGAAGCTGCTGCTGCGCGCGTACCGCCGCCCTGCTCCGGTCGCCGACGTCGATCGCTACGTGGGCGTCTGGCGCGCGGGCGCGATGGGCGCCGACTTCCGCACGGGCATGGAGTGGGTCGTCGGCACGCTCCTGCAGGCGCCGAAGTTTCTCTACCGCCTCGAGCTCGACGCCGAGGGTCCGGGCGTTCGCCCGCTGGGTTCGTATGAGCTCGCCTCGCGGCTCTCGTTCCTCTTCTGGCAGTCGGGCCCCGACGATGCGCTGCTCGAGGCTGCGCGCACCGGCCGGCTTGCGACCGCCGCCGACGTGGAGCGTGAAGCCCGCCGCATGCTGACCGACCCCAAGGCCGACCGTGTCTTCAACTTCTTCGAGCAGTGGATGGACATCGACGAGCTCGACCTGAAGCGTGACGCCACCGTGTTCCCCGGCCTGTCGCCGAGCCTCGCGGGCCTGCTGCGCGAAGAGGCCCACCAGTTCGTGAAGGCGGCAGTGCTCGATGGCGACGGCAAGTTCGAGACGCTGATGACCTCGCCCGTCACGTTCGTGAACGGCGAGCTCGCGCGGCACTACGGCATGACGGGCATCACCGGCACGGCCTGGCAGCGCACCACCTTCACCTCGGGCAAACGCGGCGGTCTGTTCATGAACTCGGCGGCGCTCGTGAGCCACGACAAGCAGAGCCGCAGCAGCATCGTGAACCGCGGCATGCGGGTGCGAACGCAGCTCTTCTGCCAGACGGTGCCTTCGCCTCCCGACAACGTGCCGCTCAACCTCGGCGCGATCACCGGTGAGTTCAGCCAGGCCGATCGCCTCGCGCAGCACCGCACCAACCCGAACTGCAATGGCTGCCACTCCATGCTCGACCCGCTCGGAGAACCCTTCGAGAACGTCGACGCCATCGGCCGTGAGCGCACCATGGAGAACGGGCGCCCGGTGAAGACCACGGGCTCGGTGGTGGCAACTCGCGATGCCGACGGCCCGGTGCTGAGCGGCGCCGAGCTCACGATGAAGCTCGCGAACAGCGACGAAGCCCGTGAGTGCATGGTGACGCAGCTCTTCCGCTTCAGCCACGGGCGCAAAGAAGAAGACCTGGACCTCTGCAGCCGCCAGCGCGCGCTCGAGAAGTTCAAGGACTCGCAGTGGAACGTTCGTGAGCTCTTCGTCGCCCTCACCCAGACTGACGACTTCCTCTTCAAGCCCGGAGCCACGCCATGAGTGACTTCTCTCGCCGACGCTTGCTGAAGGCCGGCGGCGTGACGGTCGCCCTGCCCTTCCTCGAGTCGTTGCTGCCTCGCGTGGCGCGTGCTCAGGCGGCGATGCCGGCGCGCCGGGTGATCTGGGTCTTCACCGCGAACGGCGATCAGGAAGCGCGCCGGTTCTCGACGAAGAGCGAGACGGGCTTCGTGCTCGACGAGTTCCTCGCGCCGTACGAGCCGCAGCGCGCCGACATGTTGTTCGTCGAGGGCGTCGACAAGTACCACTACCGCCTGCCCTCTGGTCAGCGGGCCGACGGTCATCAGCAGGGCGGCTCGGCCCTGGCGCCGTGGAAGTCGGGGTCGGGTTCGTTCCCCATCGGCGGCGCTCCCGGCGAGACCATCGGCTACGTGCTCGGGCCCAGCATCGATCGCGTGATCGGTGAGCGCGTGCAGGCCGCGAACCCGAACGTGCGCTTCACGCACTTCAACTTCCGCGTCGGCGATCGCGCCAACAACATCTGGAACCAGCACTCGCACCGTGGGCCGGTCGGCATGCAGAGCCCGATTCCGCCCGAGACCGATCCCCTCGCGGCGTACACGCGCATCTTCGCCGGCGTCGACCCGGCGGCCCGTGACGCGGCGCTGCGCCGGTTGCGCATGCGACAGTCGGCGCTCGACGTGGTGAAGGCCGAGCTCGCCGAGCTGGGGCCGAAGCTTTCGGCCGACGACAAACGCCGCCTCGATCAGCACACCGAGTCGGTGCGCGAGATCGAACGTTCGCTCGGCGGCATGGCTGCGCAGGTGCCACAGTGCACGACCTTCGCGACCGGCGCCACCTTCGACGCCTACTCGCAGGACAAGTGGTGGGACGCGGGCCGGCTGTTCGGAAAGATCTCGGCGATGGCCTTCGCGTGCGATCTGACGCGTTCGATCAACTTCAACTGGTCGGGGAACACGTCAGACCGCGTGTACCGCGAGCTCGGGCACACCGACGGCCACCACACGATGTCGCACGACTCGAGCGCGGCCTCGTTCACGAAGATTCGCCAGATCCACCGGCTGCTCCACCAGCGCACGGTCGACGGCATCTACAACGAGCTCAAAGCCATTCCCGAGGGCAACGGCACCAGCGTCTACGACAACACGCTCGTCATGCACTGGAGCGAGCTCTCGCAGGGCGACACCCACGGCAACTCGAACAACCTGGTCATGTTCGGCGGCGGCGCGAAGAAGCTCTTCCGCACGGGCCGCTACGTGAACCTCGCGAGCCAGAACCGGAAGAGCTTCTCGGATCTGCTCGTGTACTGCTTCCACTTCATGGGCTTCACCGACGTGCAGTCGTTCGGCGATCCGCTGCTGTCGCAGGGTGGGCTGCCGCCCGGGCTCACCTGATCAGCGGTGCTTCATGATGATGATGCCGGGCTGCTTGGGCGCCAGCGCACGTTCGATGCGCGCCTTGAGCTTGAGGTACTCGCCGTTCTTTGGCTCTCGCCGCAGCGCCTCGGTGATGAGCGTCTTGGCCCGCTGCAGGTTCGCGCCGGTGTCGGTGTAGAGCTTCACGAGCTCGATCTTCTCGCGCGCCGTGGCTTCACCCATGAACAGGAGCCGCTCGAGCGTCGACATCGCCTCGCCCGTCTCTTTGCGCTTCAGGTACAGGCCCCAGAGGCGGCTGAGCGGCGGCGCGAAGGTCGGGTCCGACCGAATGGCCGTCTCGTAGTCGCTGACGGCCGCGTCGACGTTGCCGCCGAGCTCGAGCGAACGCCCGCGCACGTACAACGCGGGAGCGAACTTGGCGTTCTCGCCCAGCGCCTTGTCGATCAGCACCTGCGCGTCGACGCCACGCTCCTGCAGCAGCCGGGTCTCGGCGAGCAACGACAGCAGCACCGGGTTGCGCGGGTCTTCTTCGAGCAGCGGCTCGACCAGCTTGCCGGCCTCCTCGTGACGCTTGAGCGCGTTCAAGACGCGGGAGCGAATGGTGACGACCTCGAGCGACTTCTGATCGGCCGCCTTCACGGCCAGCAGATCTTGATCTGCCGCGTCGAGCTGCACGTTGGTGATGAAGTAGCGCGCACGCAGAATTCGGGCGGGCGTCAGATCGGGCGTCGCCGTGATCAGCGCGTCGATCAGCTTCGCCGCCTCGAGCTCTTTGCCTTCGATGAGCAGAATCTCGGCCTCGACCGTCTTCGTCGGCGGGTCATCGGGCGCGCGGCGAAGAATCGGGTCGATGGTCGCGTAGGCATCGGCGACGCGGCCATCGTGCGCGAGCAGCAGCGCCACCATGCGCAGCTCGTCATCGGTGAGAATGCCCATGTCGCGCAGGGCCACGAACTCGGTGATGGCGGCTTTGTACTGGTGCAGCTTCAGGTGCATGTCGGCGCGCGCCCGCTTGAGGCTCGGGTCGTTGCCGCCAGCGACTTCTTCGGCCTGCTTCAGCGTGAGAATCGCGCCAGGCTCGTTGCCCGCGAGCCGGTAGGCCTCGGCGAGCTGAATGTACGGGTCGACGTCGCCGGGAGACGTGTTGATGGCCTCCTTGAAGTACGGCACCGCGCGATCGGGCCGGTTCTTCGCGAGCTCGGCGCGGCCCTCGGCGAGAATCTGCGCGGTCGTTCGCACGCGCCGCTCTTCTTCGACCCTCCGCTCTTCCGGGCAGGCCAGAATCCACACGCTGCAGAGGCCAATGGCGACGAGGCGGGGAGTCATGCCGCGCGGCACCGTAGCCCGCGTGTGGGGTGATGTGGAGTGATACCCTGTAGCCCCCGCATGGACCCGTTCGTCCGCCGCCTCGTGGAGCGTCTCTTCGAGCCCGACTCAGGCCTGTCGAGGAACCGCCACTTTCACACCTTCGACAACGCCGAGGGAAAGCTGGCGATGCGCATCAGCAAGCGGCTGCGCGCACTGGCGAAAGACATCGACGACTGTCATCGCGAAGGCGGCAAGCCCACGGCCTCACGCTCGACGGACGCGAAGGGCAAAGTGCGAATCGAGATCGGGTTGGCTCGCCTCAAGACGCATCGCACGACGACGCTGGACGAAGCCGAATACGAGCTGCTGCTGAAGCTGCCACAGGTGAAGCAGGCCTTCTGAAGCGACCGCTCAGGCGACCTGCGTCTCGCGCTGCGACGTCGCCCACACCGGCCCCTTGAGGTGACGCTCACGGGACTCGCGCTTGCGGGCGCGCTCCACGTTGGCGAGCGGCAGCGTGTCGGTGGAGTTGTCGTTCTTCGCGGTCATGTCGATGAGCGGCTTCATGCCCGAACCCAATGCAGGACCGTGACCACGCCAGAGCGCCGCCAAGTCACCGTTCTGACGGGGCAATTCCGAAGCCGCTCTGGGGTTTCGACGACGCTCGGGTCAGGCAAGCCCCAGGAAGCGTGACACCACCGTCTCCGGGACCTCGGGGGGCGGGCTCTGCAGCGCGGCGAGCAGCACCGTACGCATCACGCTCGAGATGTCGGAGCTGACGACGGCAGCTCCCATCGGCGCTCCCCGAAGCGGCGGCGGCACCACGTCAGCCGAGACCATGCCGTGCGAGGCGGCCTTCGCGGCGATGACGATCGGCAGGCGCAGCTCGAAGGCGCAGTAGCGAGCCAGCCGAATCGCCGTCTCGGACTCTTCGAGCAGAATCGCGCCGACGGCTCCCGAGATGAACGGGCGCCACAACGGCCGCGCAGCCTCGGCTGTGGGCACGACGATGAGATCGACGCGGAGCACGTCGCTCACGTCGAGGCGGCCCAGCGTTCCGAAGCTGCTGCGAAGGGCCTGCGGCTCTGCGCTGACGGCGGCGACTCCCGGGAGTGCCTTCAACAGCCAGCGCCCTGCCCTCGAGCCCGAGCCGCAGACGACGACCTTGGTGACGAGCGTCGTGCGCGCCGACCGGCCTCGCATGAGCCGGCCGCGGAGCGCATGCACTTCTGCCGCACCGAGGAGCGGGCCATCGGTGAGCTCAGCACCTGCGACGCGCTCGATGATGCCGCGTTGGAGCAGCGCGCCGATCGCCGAGAGCACCTCGAGATCGGGCGAGTCGGTGAGATCGAGCACCTCCGTGATTCGACGCGGGGCGCGCACCAGCTGCAGCACCTCGGCAGTGACCGGGTGGGGCTCGACGAGATCGGCCGCGTCGGGGGTGCGCTGGAGCAGCTGCCCGATGGGCGGCAGATCGGCCAACAACCGCTCCCGTTCGTCGCTCTGCCGCATGCCCTCGAGGAGCACATCCTCCATCACGCGGTTCACCAACGAGCGCAGCGGCGCGGGCCCGGGTACGAACGCGAACGTGCCCTCCCGCCAGGCGATCAACCGGAACAA
>JAACJQ010000101.1 GCA_016879935.1 Archangiaceae bacterium
GCGATCTCGCCGCTCAGATCTGCAAAGCGGCTCCGACGCGTGGGCAGGTCTGCAAACCCTCTCGAAACGACTGCACTGGCGTCGACACGTACTGCAAACCTTCCGGCAGCGGCGACACGGGAACCTGCACCGGTCCGGCGGCGATCAACGAGCCCTGTGCCGTGCGCCTCGACCCCGACACCACCGTCAGCATTCCCTGCGCGACCGGCTGGTGCGACACCACGAACACCTTCACCTGCCGCCCGCCCAGCAAGTCGCTCGGAACCGTCTGCACCCAGGACGCCGAGTGCATGTCGGGTCGCTGCGCCGTTCAGCAGGATCGCAGCCTCAAGTGCACGGAAGCCTGCTGATTCACGGGCGTTCCGCACGGTTTTCGAAGTGCTGTCATCAAGCATCGGGGTCGACGCATTGAAGCAACATGAGCGTCGATCAGGAGGGGTCCATGAACGTCACGAGTGAGCTGCAGACGGTGACCATCTACCGCGAGGGTGCGGTGTGCACGCGGCGCGCGAAGGCGGAGCGTGTCGGGACCGAGGTGCGCGTCGTGGGGCTGCCGCTGAGCCTGGTGGCGGGCTCGGTACGCGGCCGGGTGCTGACGGGCCCCGTCGGGCTGCGCGTGCTCGACGTGCGCCCGGGCTTCGACGTGGAGTTCGGCGACGCCGTCGACGAGTCGGCCGAGGTGAAGGCCCGTGACGCCGCGAAGGTCGAGGTCGTGAGGCTCGAGCTGCGCTTCAACCGCTACGACGCCGAGCTGCGCGAGCTGCAGACGCTCAAGCCCCTGCCCTTCGAGCCGAAAGAAGGAGACGCGCCGCGGGCGGCACCGGTCGAGGCCACCCTCGCGATGACGGCCTTCGTCGACGAGCGCATGAAGCAGCTGCTGGTCGACAAACGCGCCGTCGAGAAGGAGCTCAAAGACGCGCGCGACGAGCTGCAGCTCCGCGAGCGCCGCCTGGCCGAAGCGTCTGCCGAGAAGCGGAACTCGAAGGCGAAGGTGACGCGCGCGATCGTGCTGTCGATGTCGCACGCGGCCGAAGGGCCGATCGAGCTCGAGGTCGAGTACCAGGTGCCGGGCGTGCGCTGGGTGCCCAACTACACGCTGCGGCTCGAGAAGGGCTTCGTGGGTGGCAAGCTGCGCATGCGCGCGTCGGTCGCCCAGAACACCGGTGAAGACTGGAAGGGCGTTTCGCTCTCGTTGTCGACCGCGACGCTGCTCCGCCGCACCGACGTGCCCGAGCTCAAGTCGTTGCGCATCGGAAGAACCCAACCGCCTGCGCCGAAGCCGGGGTTCCGCGCGCCTCCGCCGGGGCTCGACGAGCTGTTCGCCGGGTACGACGCGATAAGCCGGCCCCTGCCTCCTCCGAAGTTCGAGCCACCGCCGCCCCCTCCACCGCCAGTGCGACGGCAGGCGCCGCAGGTCTATCAGGAGAAGAAGAAGCTCGACACGGAGGTGCTGGAGCAGGCCTCCGAGCCCGCGCCCGAGATGGATGCGCCCATGAACCATCGCACTCGAAGTGCGGCCGTCGCCGGCCCCGCCAAGCCGATGGCGCCGGGCGCGATGCCGATGCCCTCCGTTGCAGCGCCGATGATGCCCCCCATGCAGGCGATGCCCAAGCGCGGCGGCGGCGGCGTGTTCGGTGGCATGGCCCGCGCGGTCGGTGGTGCCGTGGGCGCCGTCGGCGCAGTCGCCGCGAGCGCGGTGATGTCACGAGACGAGGACGAAGGTGGAGCCGACGGCTTTGCCGATGCCCTCTCCGAGGAGTCGCCGACCGGCAGCCAGTACGCGCCGGTGATTCCCACCTTCACGCCTGCAGAGGGGCTGCTCGACTACGACCGCCTGCGTATGCCCGGGGCCGAGGTCGCGGGCGCGCGTGGAAAGCTCTCGCAGGTCTCGGAGTTCGACGCCGTCTTCGCCGTCGGCGTGACGGTGCAGGTCGACGTGCTGCTCGCCGTCTTGAACCTCTGGCAGCAGCGCACCTCGATGGTTCACGCGCTCCCCTTGCCTCCGCGCTGCACGATGGTGGCGTCGTTCGACGCCTTCGACTTCCGCTACGACTGCGTGGCGCCGGTCGACGTGCCCTCGACGGGCCAGTGGAGCACGGTGCCGGTGATGGAGTGCCAGGTGGGGCTCACGCCGCAGTACGTCTGCGTGCCCGCCGTCGAGCCGAAGGTGTACCGCACGCTCGCCATCTCGAACGCGTCGACGACCGCGCTGCTCGCGGGCCCCGTCGAGGTCTCGGTTGGCGACGAGTTCCTCATGACGACGACGATGCCCGCGATTCCGCCCGGCGCGAACACGGAGCGGCTGGGGCTCGGCGTCGAGGAGGCCATCAAGGTCGCGCGAAAGACGAACTTCGCCGAGACGACGGGTGGATTCCTTGGCGGCTCGACGGTGCTCAAACACGACGTCGACATCGAGGTGAACAACCGCCTCGCCAGTGCCGCCAACCTCGAGGTGCGCGAGCGCGTGCCACAGGTGCCGCTCTCGGAGAAGGACATCAAGGTCGAGGAGGCCGAGGTGAAACCTGCCTGGGGCAAGGTCGCCGGCCCGGTGGACGGCGTGGTGACCGAAGGCCTGAGGCGATGGCACGTGACGGTGCCACCTGGTGGGCGCACGACGCTGACCGCTTCGTTTCTGGTGCGCATTCCGGCCGACAAGATGCTCGTCGGCGGCAACCGGAGGAACTGAACATGAAGCTCGATCACGTGATCGTCATGGAAGACCGCGCGCAGGTGGAGCGTCGCGGAACGGTTTCGCTCGCAGGAGGCATCTCGACGGTGGAGCTGCCCGGCTTCCCGCTCGTGGCCGTCGATCGATCGCTCTCGGTGGAAGCGACGGGCGCGACGGTGCACGAAGCGCGGCTGGTGCGCCGCTGGAAGCAGAAAGAGAAAGGCGGTCTGCCCGCAGACGCGAGCGAGCTGCGCAAGCGGGTGCAGACGTTGATCGACACCCAGTACACGCACGACTCCGATGTCTACCGGCTGACGACCCGGCGCGAGGCGCTGAGCGTCGCGCGGCAGGCGCTGCTGCAGTCGATGGGGCAGCGGGTCGGTTACGGCGAAGCCGACGTGGCGACGTGGCAGACGCAGCTCGAGGCGTTGTCGGCGCAGCAGCGCGAGAACGACGAAGCCGTACGCACCGCTCAAGCGGCGGTCGACTCGGTGAAGCGCGAGCTGCAGGCGACGCGACAGGCGCTGGCGCTGGCCGAGGAGCGCGTGGAGGATCTCGAGTGTTTCCTCTCGCTCACGCTCGAAGGCCAGGGCGAGGTGGCGGTGCGGGTCAGCTACCTGGTGCCGTGCGCAGTCTGGCGGCCCGCGTATCGCGCGACGCTCTCGGGTGAGCAGGTGCTCTTCGAGTCCGAAGCGGTGGTGTGGCAACGCACCGGAGAAGCGTGGAACGACGTGCAGCTCGAGTTCTCGACGGCGCGCCCGACGCTCGGCACGACGCCGCCAACGCTGGTCGATGACTGGTTGTCGCTGCGACCCAAGACGTCGGTCGAGAAGCGCGTGGTCGACGTGACCGTGCGTGAAGAGGTGATTCAGACCGCCGGAGAAGTGTCGACGACGGTGCCCGAGCTGCCAGGGCTCGATGACGGTGGCGAAGCGCGGCTGATCACGGCTCCGGCGCGATCGACGGTTCCCAGTGATGGCCAGCCCCACCGCGTTCCACTCGGCCGCTTCGAGGCGAAGGCGACGCTCGAGCTGGTGTGTCCACCGGAGTTCTCTCCCCTCGCCTTCACCGTCGCGCGGTTTCCCAACGCGGGGAGCTCGGTACTGCTCGCAGGGCCGGTCGATCTGATCCGCTCCGCCGGCTTCGTGGGTCGCTCGCAGGTCTCGTTCACCGCGCCTCAGGAGACGTTGAAGCTCTCGTTCGGCAGTGAAGACGGCGTTCGCGTGACGCGCGTGGTGGACGAGAAGGTCGACGAGGCGCGGCTCACCGGGCGCAAGACGACGAAGAAGATCGTCACGCTGCACGTGTCGAACGCGAGCCGCGAACCGAAGCGGCTCAATCTGGAAGAACGGCTGTTCGTCTCCGAGGTGAAGGAGGTCGAAGTGCAGGTGCTCCAGAAGGAGTGCGACCCCGCGCCGAACACCGTGTCGAAGGACGGCATCGCGCGCATGGAGATCGCGCTCGGCCCCAACGCGACGAAGAAGGTGAAGTTCGTGTGGGAAGTGAGCGCGGCGAGCAAGGTCGCAGGGCTCTGATCTTCAGGCGAGGCCGAGCATCAGGGCCCACGCCGTCACGAAGAGCGACAGCGGGAAGACGCTCCACACCAGCCATCGCGGACGACCATCGGCGATGGCGACGACCGCGCACGCGAGCGAGACCAGCGCGAGCGCAAGCGAGAGAATCGCGCTGAGGTCGCGGTCCAAAGAGCCGGTCCAGAGGTTGCGCGCCGACCACGCGAACACGAGCACCGAAGCCACGCTGAAGACCACGGCTCCGGAGGCGGCGACCATTCCTCGACGCATGCGCTCCCTGGTGAACAGCCGGAGCACCTCCGTGGCGCGGCCACGGAGCCGGGGTGCATGGACAGATCATACTCCGGGACTCGTACCGACCCCTTCGGCGCGCATCGGATCAGGCTCGGGGACGGGCCACGGACGATGATCGGACCTGCACGGGCCTTTCCGCGGTCGCCGGCCAAGGCACCTCGACCGGGAGCGGTCACGCCCTCGCTGAGTTTGGAACACCGGAAGCGCTACGCTCGCTCCATGTTCCGCCGATTTTTCATGCTGCTCGGGCTCGCTGGCTGCCAGACGTTGGCGCCAGCGACCACTCCCGCGAGCCACGAGCCCGCCATCGACACGGCCTGTCTCGACCGCGCCCGCAACGGAACGCTGCTGTCTTCGCTACCCAAGAAGCTCGGCGCCTTCGAGCTCTCGTCGAAGAACGGAACCACCTTCACCCTTCACCGCACAGGTCGGCCGTTCACCGAGGCCGAGGGCAAGACGCTGTGGGAACAGCTCGGCGCGGCGAGCCCGCTTCGAGGCCTGAGCAGCGGCAGCTCGGCGATGTACAGCATCGACAAATGCCCTGGCATCGCTGACGGCGGTTGTCTGACCTTCTCGATCCATCTCTGCCAGACGAGCCTCGAGACGATCGTCGCCGACCTCGACGCCGCATCGAAACACGCGCCCGACGCCGAGCTCTTCGTCACCCTCACCGCGCACGAGGCTGGTGGCCCCGGGTGCAAAGACGGCCCGCGCTGCACGCCGACGCCGCACTACTCGACGAAAGAAGAGCACTACCGATCGACGCGCCTTCGCAACGCGATTCCGAAGTGGAGCGCCGGCGCGTGCCGTGACGACGGCGACTGCGAGGGCGGCGGAAACGTCTGCCAGTCCTGGTACCTGCGCGGCAACGCCGAGCTCGCCATCGCGATCGAACACAGCCAGCCGACCTTCTGCGGCTGCATCGAGAGGCAGTGCATCTGGTTCACTCAGGAGTGACGATGGACTTTCACCACTTCGAGCTGCGAACGACCGATGTCGCGGCCGCACGGAAGTTCTACGAGGCAGTGCTCGTCTCGCCGCTCGAATCGCTCATCACCGAGTTGCCCGCGGTCGCCCGAGCGCGTGGCGCTCCAGCGCACTGGTTGGGCCACCTGCACGTCGATGACCTCGAGCGAACGGTCGCCGCATTCCTCGAAGCAGGCGCCGAACGCCTCGGGCCTGCACGAACCACCGACGACGGCGCGCCAGTCATCGGCCTTCGTGATCCCTTCGGAGCGGCGGTCGCACTGACCTCACGCCCAGTTCGCGCGACGGTGCGTGCCCGACCGATGCACCTGAGCCACGACCCCGAGCGGGCGCGACGGCTCTACGCCCTCGACGCGACGTTTCTTCCCATCACCGACGCGACGATCCACGCGCAGTGGGTCTTCCCCATCGTCGTGACGAACTTCGAGCAGACCATCGACCGCATTCGAAGGCTCGGCGGTGACGTGCTGATCTCGCCAGCTGGCGCGTACGCGCACGATCCGCAGGGTGCGGCGTTCGCCGTGACGGGTTAGCGGCTCACGACGCGGGCGGCGGCTCTTTCGGCAGCTCGGCAGCGACCTCGGGCTTCGGTGCTTCGGCCTGAGCCTTCGCCATGGCCGCAGCGATGGCGGCCTGCCGACGGCTCCAGAACCAGTACGCCGTGTATGCGCCCAGCAACCCCACCACGATCATCGACCCGTCAGTGCTCGCAGGTGGGCGTGGCGGCGGCGGCGGAACGGGCGTGCGCTCCATCACGTCGGGCGTCAGCTCGGAGGCCCTGGTGAACACCATCACTTCGCTCACCGAGTACATGCGATCGCCACCTTCAGCGGTCAGTCGCAGGTACCTCGCCTGGCCCTTGAGCGTCGTCGTCGTGCGCGTGCGCAACCCGGCCAGCGCGTCTTGCGGCGCGCGCCAGAGCGGCTGAAAGAAGTTCCCGTCGACCGAGCTCCACAAGATGAAGTCGTCGTTGTTGTCGCCCTGAATCAGCGCGGCTTCGATCGGGTACGTCTGGCCGAGGTCCCACTCGAGCACGCCGTCGGGCGCGATGATGGCGGCCAGCTGCGAGTCCCACGGAGCGCCTTCGTACTCACCCTTCGCATCACGCACGACCGTGGAGCGTTGAACGCCCTGATCCTTGCGCACCTGCGCCGAGGGCAACAGCCCGGGAGACGCTCCCACCACTGCCAGCAGCACGACCGAGATCATCGGCGCGACGCTCTAGCCTCAATGGGGCCCCATCGTCGACGCTCCTCTCGGCGGTCGCGTGTCATTTCGGTTCCGGGTTCCGCCCGGGTAGGCGATGGTGTGCGCACCACTGATGGCTCAGACGCTCGGGAAGTACACACTCGTCCGCAAGCTGGCGACCGGAGGCATGGCCGAGGTCTTCCTCGCGCGCTCCGACGGCCCCATGGGCTTCCAGAAGAAGCTCGTCGTGAAGCGAATTCTCCCGCACTTCGGAGAGGACCAGAACTTCATCAACATGTTCCTGTCGGAGGCGCGGCTCGCGGCCGAGCTGAACCACCCGAACGTGGTGCAGATCTTCGACTTCGGGCAGACCGACGGCACCTACTACATCGCGATGGAGTTCATCGACGGGCCGAACCTCCGCGCGCTCAACAAGGCGGCGCGTGAGACCGTCGGGCCGATCTCCCTGCCGCTGTGCGCCCGCATCATCGCGCTCGCTGCGGAAGGCCTCGGCTACGCGCACGATCTGAAGAACCAGGCCGGCCAGCCGATGAACCTGGTGCACCGCGACATCTCGCCCGACAACGTGCTCGTCTCGCGCAACGGCGCGGTGAAGGTCGTCGACTTCGGCATCGCCAAGGCCAGCACGCAGCCGCACCTCACGAAGAGCGGCGTCATCAAGGGCAAGCTCGCGTACATGCCGCCCGAGCAGCTCGCGCGTGAGCCGCTCGATCGCCGCGCCGACGTCTTCGCGCTTGGCGTGGTGCTCTACGAGCTCGTCTGTGGCGCGATGCCGTTCGACGCGACGAGTGAAGTCAGCATCATTCAGGCGATCATGGGCAGCGAGCCCCTCGTGCGCGCGAGCAACAAGCGCAACGATCTGCCGCCTGCGCTCGACGCGATCATCTCGAAGTGCCTCGAGAAGGACGTGACCAAGCGGTACCAGAGCTGCCGCGAGTTCCAGATGGATCTCGAGCGCTTCATCGCGTCGACCGGAGAGGTCGTCTCGGTGGCCGACGTCGGCAAGCTGGTCGAGCACCTCTTCCCAGAGGACCACGAGGTCACGCTCCAGAACGTGCTGCCGCCCGGGGGCATTCAGCTCGATCGCACGCACCCCTCGTCGGCTTCGCAGGAGCGGCTGGCGCCCCCCGTGCCCACCCAGGCCGGCACCGGCATGTCGGCGACGACGCTCAAGCCGATCGACACCGGCTCACACGGGGCCTCGAAGTCGAAGGGGCCGCTGTTCGCCGGCCTCGGCCTGGGCGCGATCGCCATTGGCGTCGGGGCCTACCTCGCCCTCAAGCCGCCTCCCCCGCCGCCGAAGGTCGACCCGTTGCCGCCTCCCGTCGTCACGCCGCTGCCGCCGGTCGTGGCTGTCGTCGACGCAGGCGCTCCGGAGCCCATCGTCGACGCAGGGGCTGCGGTGGTGGTGGCCGAGATCGACGCGGGCGCGCCAGTCGTGGTGGCCGAGGTCGTCGATGCCGGCTCGAAGGTCGTCGCGCCGGTGGCGAAGATGGGGCGAATCGACTTCCGCATTCGCCCAGTCGGCCGCGTCTACCTCGACGGAAAGTTCCTCGGCGAGACGCCGCTCGGAAAAGAGATTCCTGCGAGCCTCGGCGTTCACACCATCAAGGTGATCGAGCCCGGCTCGAACAAGACCATCGAGAAGAGCTTCACGGTGAAGCCGGGCACCAACCCGTTCACCCACAACTTCAACCTGGAGTGAGCATGCTCCGCTCAATCATCGTCGCCGTCGTGGTGGCGACCTCAGCCGTGGCGTCGGCGCAGCAGTCTGCCGAGGTCACCAAGTACCTGCAGGCCACCATCGCGCTCTACGAGAACCTCGAGTACGCGAAGGCCCTCGCGCAGGTGCAGAAGGCCAAGGCCAAGGCCAAGACGCCCGACGACGAGGCGCGCTGCGAGGTGCTCGAGGCCATCGTGCTCGCCGACATGGGCAAGGACGAGAAGGCGACCAAGGCGTTCCAGTCGGCCTTCTCGTTCGACCCCGAACTCAAGCTGCCGGTGGCTGTCGCTCCGAAGATCACCGCGCTCGCCGAGAAGGCGCGCGAGCAGGTGAAGAAGATGCTCGCGCCCACCATCGCCGCGCAGAAGGCCGACGAAGAGAAACGGCTCGCCGAAGAGAAGGCGAAGGCCGACGCCATCAAGGCCGAAGAGGACAAGCGCCGAGCCGAAGCGGTGGCCCAGCAGCAGAAGGAAGAAGACGATCGGCGCAAGGCCATGCAACCGCCTCCCGCGGTGGTGAAGAGCGGGCCCCGCCTGCGATCGCTCTCGTGGATTCCGGGCGCCGTCGGCCTGCTCGGTGCCGGCGTCGCGACCGCTGCCTTCGTGAGCGCCTCGGGCAGCTACAACAGCCTGGTGATGGGCATGTCGCTGACGCCCGCGCAGGCACTGGCAGCTCGCGACGGCGGCAAGACGATGGCGCTCATCGGGTGGATCTCCTCGGGCGTCGCGGTCGCTGGCATTGGCGCGGCGGTGGTGATGTTCCTGATGGGGAACGGTGATGCCGCACCACCGGTGAGCGTCACGCTCACGCCGCAGGGCGCGTCGGTGTCGGTCTTCGGCAGCTTCGACGTGGCGGAGGTGGTGCGATGAAGCGGCTCGGGCTGGCAGTGGGCGTCATCGGAGCGATCGCTTCGACCTCGGCCTGTTTCGACTTCGATGGGGCCTACGCGAGCTACTGCGCCAGGAACGGCTGCGCCGATGGTGGCTCGGGCGGCACCGGTGGAGGCTCGACCGCAGGCGGCTCGACGGCAGGCGGCTCGACCATGGCCGGTGGATCGGCGGGAGGCTCGTCGGCTGGGGGCTCGGCAGGAGGCGCGACCGCCGGTGGAGCGGCGACGGCCGGCGGGGCTGCGGGCGGGAGCGCTGGAGGCTCGGCGGTCGACGCAGGCGTCGATGCGGGCACCCCCGATGCGGGCGTGATGTGCGTGGGCGTGCCGTTCTGCGTGCACCGGCAGACCCAGCGCACCGACTTCAAGAGCGCCGACGCCGTGTTCGGGACGACGCTCGACAACGGCGGCGCCCTCTTCTCGCGCTACGGCACCATGCGCGGCACGATCTGGGTCTCGCACGGCGCTGACGGCACGCCGTCGACCGGCACCAGCCGCTTGTTCACGGGCGGGAACCCGCCGATGGACGTGATGGGCCAGACGAACAACGTGAACGATCTGATCCTCATCACCGAGAGCGATCTCATCACCGCGCGAATCCAGCGAGTGGTCGACGGAGGTCTGCCTCAGGTCCGCTACAGCGGAATGTGCTCGGGCATGTCGGTGACGGCCAACGCCTTCGATCGCGTCGGGAACAAGATCGTGATCGGCGGTGACGACGATGGCCTGTGCGAGTTCGACCTCGGCACGGGGCAGTTCACGCTGATTCAGCCCGAAGGCCCGGGCAGCTCGCGGGTGAGTGACATCTACATCAGCCCCGGCAACGAGATCTTCTGGACCACCACCGACGGCTACATCGGCAAGGTGGGCGTGGGCCGCATCACCGGTCAGATCGACCCGAACGGCATGGTGGCCATCGACGGCCTCGACGGAGACAACGTCTGGGCCATCGGAGACCAGGGCATCGTCACGACCCGCAACCTCGACGGCGGCTTCGACACCGTGACGACCCTCGCCGCTCGCGCGTACTCGCTGCGGGTGACGAGCGACGGCATCTTCGTGGGCACCTTCGGCGGCATTGCGCACAAGACGCGCTTCACCGACGGCGGCTTCGAGCTGTTCGGACTGCCCGTCGACCCGTCGCACCGAGTCTGGGGCCTTGCCGGTGGGCCCGGAGCGCTCCACCTCGTGGGCGACGAAGGCCCCTTCAGCAACCCGAACCAGGCCTTCTTCTTCACCCTCATTCCCCGCACCCAGTGAGCGCGATGCGAACAGTCCTCGCGCTGTGCGCCAGCCTCGTGCTGGGGGCTTGTGGACCATCGAAACCGCTCTGCAGCGCGAGCACCTGCAACGGCTGCTGTGACTCGGCCGGTGACTGCCGGTCGGGCTTCGAATCGTCCGCGTGTGGAACACGTGGTGCCGCGTGCGTCACGTGCTCGGTGACCGAGTCGTGTTCGTTCGCGCGGTGCGGGCCATCGACTGGCGCTGGCGGCGGCTTTGCGGTCGGTGGCGGCGGGGCTGCTGGGGGCTCGTCTCAGGCCGGAGGAACGGCGCTCGCTGGCGGCGCTGCGAGCGCGGGCGGCAATGCCACGGCGGGTGGTGCTGGGTTCGCGGGCGGAACGGCGACGGCGGGCGGAACAGGGACTGCGGGCGGAACTGCGACTGCGGGCGGAACAGCGACTGCGGGCGGAACAGCGACTGCGGGCGGCACAGCGACTGCGGGCGGAACAGCGACTGCGGGCGGCACTGCGACTGCGGGCGGCACTGCGACTGCGGGCGGCACTGCGACCGCGGGCGGCACTGCGACTGCCGGCGGCTCGGCTGGCGGAGCGGCGCTGTCGTGCGTTGGAACGCCGTTCTGCGTTCACCGCTTCACGCAGCGAACCGACTACCGCGTCCCCGATGCACTCGTGGGCGCAGGCATCGACGACGCCGCCGCGGTCTTCTCCCGATTCTCGCCGGTGGGCTCGCTCTGGACGAGACATGGCACCACGTCGGCCGTCTCGGCCGGTACTGCGACAGCCTTCTCGATTGGCACGGCCCCCTTCGAAGCGGCGACAGGCACTCCGGGCGACTTCGTCATCATCACCGAGAGCAACCTCATCACCGCCCGCCTCGTTCACGTCGTCGACGGCGGCGTGGCGCGAGTCGCCTCGATGGGCACCTGCCAGGGCGGGGCCTTTCTCGCGAACGCGCTCGCCCGCGTCGGGAACCGGGTGGTGCTGGGCGGCTACGACGAGAGCCTCTGCGACGTGAACCTCGCGACCGGAGCCACCACCCTGCTCCAGGCCGAGACCTCGTCGAACAACGCCTTCGTCAACGACGTGCACGTGACGAGCAACGGCGACGTGTACTGGGCGACCTCGGACGGGTACGTGGGCCGACTGGGCGCTGGTCGCATCACGCAGCAGCTCGACCCGAGCGGTATCGTCGGCATCGACGGCCTGCCGGGCGGAACGATCTGGGTCGTCTCCGATCAGGGCTACGTCACCACGATTCACCCCGATGGCGGCGTCGGCGGCACGCAGGATCACTCGGGCCTGCTCGGCCGCGCGTACTCGCTGAAGGTCACCACCGACGGTGTCTTCATCGGCGCCTTCAACGGCATCGGGCACCGCACCCGCTTCACCGACGGAGGCTTCGAGCTCTTTCCCCTGCCCCTCAGCAGCACCGCGGTGCGCGCGTACCTGATCGATGGTGCGCCGGGCGCGGTTCACGTCGCCGGCGATCAGGGGCCCATCAACGCGCCCACCGACGCCTGGTTCTTCTCCCTCATTCCCCGAACCCAATGAGCAAGGCCATGAACAAGACGCCTCCGCTGATCATCCTCGCCTTCCTCGTCGGCTGCGTGACGACGGCGCTCTTCAACGTGCCGCGCGCGCGGGCCGACTCCGCGAACCTCACGCGCTGGGAGCACTGGTGCGTCGACGTCGACGGCGTGCCCAAGAACGCCGATCTCGAGAAGGCCGGGGCCGAGGGCTTCGAGCTCGTCTCGGTGTCGTTCCGCCCGCCGGTCGTGCAGAACGGGAACTCGGTCGGCGGCGGCGCGACGTACCTCTGCTTCAAGCGCCCCCGCTGAGCTTCCCAGTTCGACTCTCGCCTCCGCTCCCCACATTCGCTGTGGCGATGGAGCAGCCGACGCGATGGAGCCACCGCTCAGGCGAGCTTCGTCTTCGTCTCACGACGTTCCCAGTTCGACACGACGAAGCCCCATGAGCGGGCCCTTTTCGACGGGCACGGCTCACGAGGCCTCTGTCACTTCAGACTGCGAGACTTCAGTACTTGCCCTTCGCCTTGCGGGCGCGCACGCGGCGGCGCTTGAGCGCGGCCTTCTTCACCTTCGCGCGGTTCTTCAGCTTCTTCTTCGAGCGGTTCGACTTCACGGCAGGCATGGGTGCCCTCCTTGGGTGTAGAGACTGGGGCCCCTTCTCTCAGAAACCCGCCCGATTCCCAAGAACGACCTCACGGTTCTCTGAAACCCGTGTAAGAGCCGCCTCGTTGTGATCGACAAGCTCGACGAGGTGGAGCGCCACTTCGAGCGCCTCACCGCAGAACTCTCCAGCCCCGCCGTGCTGGCCGACTCCGCGAAGCTGCTCAAGCTCACGCGTGAACGCGCCAGCCTGGAGAAGCTCGTCGAGACGTACCGCACCTACAAGCGGGTGCTTTCGGACTTCACCAGCACCAAGGAGCTCGCCACCTCGGGCGACGCCGACTTCAAGGCGATGGCGAAGGAGGAGCTGCCCGCGCTCGAGGCGAAGAAGGCCGCCCTCGAAGACGAGCTGAAGCTGCTGTTGCTCCCGAAGGACCCGAACGACGAGAAAGACGTCATCATCGAGATTCGCGCGGCCGCCGGTGGCGACGAAGCGGCGCTGTTCGCCGAAGAGGTGCTGCAGATGTACCTGCGCTTCGCGGCGCGGCGCGGGTGGAAGGCAGAGCTGGTCGACTCGAGCGGGGGCAACCAGGGCGGTCTCAAAGACGCGACCCTCACCCTCGCCGGCGAGCACGTGTACTCGGTGATGAAGTACGAGTCGGGCGTGCACCGCGTGCAGCGCGTGCCCGCCACCGAGACACAAGGGCGCATTCACACCAGCACCATCACCGTCGCCGTCATGCCCGAAGCCGAAGAGGCCGACGTGCAGGTGAAAGACGCCGACATCGAGATGCAGGTGATGCGCTCGACGGGCGCCGGCGGGCAGAGCGTGAACACGACCGACTCCGCGGTGCGGCTGATTCACAAGCCCACGGGCATCGTCGTGAAGTGCCAGCAGGAGAAGTCACAGCTGAAGAACCGCGCCATGGCCCTCAAGATGCTGCGCACCCGGCTGTACGAGCTCGAGCTCGAGAAGCTGAAGAACGAGCGTGATGCGCTTCGCAAAGGCCAGGTCGGCAGCGGCGATCGCTCCGAGAAGGTGCGCACGTACAACTTCCCCCAGGACCGCATGACCGATCACCGTATCGGCTACACGCGCCACAACCTGCCCGGTGCCATGGCTGGAGATCTCGACGACGTCTTCGCGGCGCTGCGCACCCACTTTCAGGCCGAAGCCCTCAAGAACCAGGGGCAACCGTGAGCGAGACGACGCCCCCCGAGAACGGGACGATTCGCCGCGTGCTCGACTGGACGAAGGGGCACTTCGAGAAGCAGCAGATCGACGCCCCCCGGCTCACCGCCGAGATCCTGCTCGGCCACGTGCTGAACCTCACCCGCGTAAAGCTGTTCATGGATCTCGATCGCCCGCTCACGAAGGAAGAGCTGGCCACGTACCGTGCGCTCATTCAGCGCCGCCTCGGCTTCGAGCCGACGCAGTACCTCGTCGGCTTCAAGGAGTTCTACGGCCGCCGGTTTTCGGTCGATGCTCGCGTGCTCATCCCCCGCTCCGAGACCGAGCTGCTCGTCGAGGGCGTGCTTCAGGCGATTCCGAAAGACGCGCCGGCGCGGGTGCTCGATCTGTGCACGGGCTCGGGCTGCATCGCGATCTCCATCGCGGCCGAACGTCCACTCGCTTCCGTCTGGGCGACCGACGTGAGCCCCGACGCGCTGGCCGTCGCGAAGCAGAACGCCGAAGCGCTGGGCGTCGACGGCCGCGTCACCTTCTTCCAGGGCAACCTGTTCGAGCCCGTTCCGAAAGACGCCACCTTCGACGTGATCGTCTCGAACCCGCCGTATGTGCGCCTCGACGAGCTGCCGGGCCTTCAGAAAGAAGTGCAGAAGGAGCCGAAGCTCGCGCTCGATGGTGGGGTCGACGGGCTCGTGGTCATCAGGCCGCTGGTCGTGGCTGCGATGCCGCGCCTCAAGGCTGGCGGCACACTTGCACTCGAGATCTCAGATGACCAGGGAGCCGCAGTGAAGACGCTCCTCGACGCCGCTGGAGCCGTCGACACCCGCATCGTGAAGGATCTCGCCAGGCTCGACCGCATGGTCTTCGGTCGCGCGAAGGCGAGCTGAAAGAAAAGCCATGGACGCCATCGTCATCACCGGCAACGGCCCCCTGAAGGGCGAGACCTACGCCTCGGGCGCGAAGAACGCCGCGCTGCCCATCATCGCCTCGGCGCTGCTCGCTCCCGGAGAGCACACCTTTCGCAACGTGCCCGGCCTCGTCGACGTCAACACCATGTTCAAGGTGCTCGACACCATGGGCTGCGAGTCGACGCGCCTCGAAGGCAAGAAGAAGGACATCGTCACCATCAAGGTGCCGACGAACGTGAACCCCGAGGCGCCGTACGACCTCGTTCGCACGATGCGAGCGTCAGTGCTCGTGCTGGGCCCGCTCGTCGCCCGCTACGGCCGCGCCCGTGTCTCGATGCCCGGCGGCTGTGCCATCGGTGCCAGGCCCATCGATCAGCACCTCAAGGGCCTCGAGGCGCTCGGCGCCGAGATCGAGCTGAACGAGGGCTACGTCGAGGCCCGCGCGAAGCGGCTCAAGGGCGGCGTCGTCACCTTCGATCTCATCACCGTCACCGGCACCGAGAACATTCTCATGGCGGCGGTGCTCGCGAAGGGCCGCACGCTCATCGAGAACGCCGCGAAGGAGCCCGAGGTCGAAGAGCTCGCCCGCGTGCTGAACAAGATGGGCGCGCAGATCTCCGGCGCCGGCAGTGACGTGATCACCATCGACGGCGTCGACGAGCTGCGGCCGGTCGATCACGCGATCATCGCCGATCGCATCGAGGCGGGAACGCTGCTGGTCGCGGCGGCGATCACCGGCGGAGACGTGCTCGTGCGTCACGCCGTGCCCGAACACCTCGAGGCCGTGCTCCAGAAGCTGCGCGCCACCGGCTGCACGGTGACGGCCGAAGACGGCGGCATTCGGTGCAAGGGCCCCTCACGCGTGCAGCCCGTCGACATCAAGACGCAGGAGCACCCCGGCTTCCCCACCGACATGCAGGCGCAGCTGATGGCGCTGCTCGCCACCTCGGGCGGCACGTCGGTGATCACCGAGAACATCTTCGAGAACCGCTTCATGCACGTGGCCGAGCTGCGCCGCATGGGCGCCGACATCACGGTCGACGGGCACACGGCGGTGGTGCGCGGCAAGCCACGGCTGTCGGGCGCTCCGGTGATGGCGACCGATCTTCGCGCCTCGGCCTCACTCGTGCTGGCAGGCCTGCACGCCGAGGGGAAGACGAAGGTTGGCCGCGTGTACCACCTCGATCGCGGCTACGAAAAACTCGAGAAGAAGCTCAAAGGGCTCGGCGCCAACATTCGGCGCGTCAAGGACACCGCCTGACATGTGCGACCAGGGCTCCGACGCAATCGCCCGAGGCTGCATGAATGGCGGTTGCTTCCCGTTGGATCACGTCAGTAGCATGACGACTTCCACCCCTCACAGGAGCTGAAAGTCAAAATGGATTGCCCCGGCTGCGGCGTCGAGATGGTCGACCTCAAGGAAGACGATCTGACGCTTCGCAAGTGCGGCGAGTGTGGCGGCTTGTGGGTCGATGTTTCCGACCTCAACCGCATGCTGCTTCACAACAACCTGCCCGGCCTCGAAGCCCTGGGCGGCAAGGTCGACCCCGAAGCGATGAGCGGACAGTGCCCTGATTGCCTCGTCGACCTGTTGCGGGTCGTCGGCGGCGATAAGGCCAACCCCATGTCCTACGACACCTGCGAATCGTGCGGTGGCGTGTTCCTCGAAGAGCGGTTCAAAGACGCCGCCGACGCGAAGGACGCCGAGAAGGGAATCGTGGAGTTCTTCCGCGGCTTCTCGGGCAAGGCGAAGAAGAAGGCTGCCGCCGGCGCCTGACGCTTCACCCACTCCTGCACTCGCCGAGTCCAGCGACCCGGCGAGTTCAACCCCACCTCAGCGACTCAGGCCTGCGCACCCATCGATTGGGCAGCGCTCGTCTCGGCGTGCGCCATCGGGTTCGTCAGCTCGAGCCAGTGGTTGTTGCCCCAGTTGCTGTCCCACAGCGTGTGGCCGGCGTCGGTCTCGAGCTCGAACCAGTACTCGAGCAGCTTCGCCGTCTCGGGCAGGTTCAGCGCGGGCGCGAGCCGCAGGAGCGGGCCGTTCTCGGAGCGGGCCGCGACGACCAGCGAGGGCAACGTCTCTCCATCGAGGCGCGCGTGCATGGTGATGCGGGTCAGCTTCGCGTCGGCGTGCTGCGGGTGGGTCGGGTCCTTCCAGTACGAGACCTCGAGAGTCGCGCCCGCAGGAATGCGCGTGGCCGTCACCTGTCCGCCAGCCAGCTTCTGCGTCAGCAGCGTGAACCCCGTGCCCAGGTTGAGCGCGTAGAGGTGCTCGGGCGTCTTGGCCGCCGCCGCCTTCGGAGTCACGGGTGCCGTCTCGGCCTTCTTCTTCGCTGCCGGGCGCTTCGCCGTCGTGGTGGTGGCTTTGGTCGTCTTCTTGGTGGTCATGGGAATCCCCCTGGGACTGCGCGGTTTGGGCGTCGCATACACCAGACGATCGCTGCTGAAAGCCCCCTGCTCGCAGACGTCAACAGAACGTCACCCGTGGGATGGAAACGGGCATGGGAGGGCAGCTGTGAGATGCTGAACGGCCCATGACGGAGCGCTCCTGGACGAAGCTGTGGAAGGCGGCCGAAGCGGCTCGCCGTCGCGCGTACGCGCCGTACTCGAAGTTTCACGTCGGAGCCGCGATCGAGTGCGACGACGGCTCCATCGTGTCGGGCTGCAACGTCGAGAACGCGAGCTACGGGTTGACCGTCTGCGCCGAGCGCAACGCCATCGGCGCGATGGTGCTGCAGGGCAGGAAGCCCAAGCGCGTGTCGATCGTCGTCGATCACGTTCGCCCCGTGCCGCCCTGTGGCGTGTGCCGCCAGGTGCTGGCCGAGTTCGCGGAAATGAACGTCGAAGTGCGCTCGAAGACGCTCGACGGCCAGGAGCTGAAGACGACCGTGGGCGAGCTGCTGCCTTTCGCGTTCACCAGCGCGTTCCTCGACGAGGCGAAGCCGAAGACGAAGAAGCAGCGCTAGCCGCGCAGCCCCGCGAGCGTATTCGCCGCAACCTCACGACACGGCGCGACGAGCTGGCCCATCGCGGCTTCGAGCTGCTGGGCCGCCTCGGCCTGCAGGCCCACCACCGACATGAACGAGAGCAGATCGATCGCCGACGCCTGCGCACGCACGGTCGGGCGGTGCAGCGCCGAGACGATGTTCGCGAACGCCCACGACAGCGGGCGACAGACGCGCGTGACCTCGGGGGTGATGAGGAACGGCCCCGGGTACTGCGACTGCGTTCCCACCACGCACGCGAGCGCGAAGAGCACCTGATCGTCGTTGGGTGAGCGCGCCTCGGGCAACATCATCACCAGCGTGCGTGCCAGCGCCTCGAGCACGTCGACCGGCTGTTCGTGATCGAGCCAAACCTCGAGGAAGTCGGCGAACGGCTCGGGGTGTGGGTCGCTGGCGAGACCGCGCACCGCGGTCAACACGCGCGTCGACGCAGGCAGGCGGCTCCAGTCGAAGCGGCTCAGCTCGAGTTCCCAGGGCCTCACGCGGCAGGCACCACGTCGTGTCCCGCCGTCTGGTACTGCTTGAGCTTTCGGAACAGCGTCGCCTGCCCGATGCCCAGCCGTTCGGCGGTTCGCGCCCGATTGCCTCGCTCCGCAGCCAGGGTCGAGAGAATGGCCGAGCGCTCCAGCTCTTCGAGCGTCTGCCCCGGCTGGCCTGGGAGCGTCGTCACCACGGGTCGCACGATCTCCTCCGGCAGATCGTCGAGCTGCAGGGTGCGGCGATCGGCGAGCACGGCCGCGCGCTCCATGGCGTTGAAGAGCTCGCGCACGTTCCCCGGCCACGGGTACTCGAGCAGCTTGCGGCTCACCTGCGGCGACAGCTCCTTCGGTGGCAACTTCGATCGGCTCGTCGCCTCCATCAGCGCGACGCGGGCGAGCGGCACGACGTCTTCTGGCCGCTCCCGCAGCGACGGAACTTTGAGCGCCACCACGCGCAGACGGAAGAGGAGATCTTCTCGAAAGCGCCCGGCCTTCACCTCGGCCTGCAGATCGCGGTGCGTCGCGGCCACGAGGCGCACGTCGATGGCGCGCGTCTTGTTCTCCCCTACCCTGCGCACCTCGCGTTCCTGCAGCACACGCAGCAGCTTGGCCTGCATCGACAACGGCAGCTCGCCCACCTCGTCGAGGAGCAACGTGCCGCCGCGCGCCGACTCGAAGAGGCCCGCACGATCGGAGACCGCGCCCGTGAACGAGCCACGCGCATGGCCGAAGAGCTCGCTCTCGATGAGCGATTCAGGCACCGCCGCGCAGTTGATGGCCACGAAGGGGCCGCCCTGCCGCCGGGAGGACTCGTGAATGAGCCGCGCGATGCGCTCCTTGCCCGAGCCGCTCTCGCCGTTGAGCAGCACCGTCGCGTCGACCGCCGCCACCCGCCTGGCCTGCGAGACGAGCAGCTTCATCGCGTCAGAGCGCGTCACCAGCCCAGACTCGTCGTCGGCCAGCCGCTCGAGCTCACGGCGCCGCTCGAGCAGGCGCTTGTCGACGCGCTTGAGCGACGTCTGCAACGACTTCATCGCCTCGTTGAGACAATCGCTCTCGTAGAAGGCGAAGAACGGGCGCGTCGCTTCGTCCCAGTCCTCTTTGTAGCGGCCCACCATGCGGCAGACGGGGTCGCCCTTTCCGCGGCATGACGTCTCGAGGCAGTAGATCGTGCGGCCGTTGACGAACGAGAGGTAGCCCGACGCGAAGGCGGTGAGCGACCAGCACACGCACTCGTCGGACTTGCCGTGGTGGAGCAGGTGCTGCTCGGCCTCGTAGCTGTCGGGCCACACCGCTTCCGCGAAAGGCGTGGGAACCGTCGCTTCTTTCTCGCTGACGGGCTCGAAAGTGACCATGCCCAGCAGCCGGTGCAGCCGGCCGCCGGCGATGCGCCACTCGCGCTCCTCGTCCCACGGAATCGCCGTCTTCATCGCCTCGGCGACGCGCCAGCCGTGCGAGTAGCCAAAACGCGTGAGAATCGCCCGCGCGCCCGCAGCGCCGAAGGTCGTGATGAGCTGCTGCCGCAGCAGGCCCAGCGCCACCGCGTCCATCAACACCACCCGCTCGCCCGCGAAGGTGAGCACCCCACCGGTGGGCTCGAACTCGAGCACGTCGCTCAGCGTCAGTTGCTGCGTTCGCATGTCTGCATCTCATATTGAGAGCCATCTGATTTCAAGTTGAGAGTCGATAGCCCTCGCCGCCCGGGTGGGCGAACGCTTCCGCATCTATACGGGTGGCACGGCTGCTGCTCTGAACCCGGTGCATGAACACCACACGACGCACCATGCTTCTGGGGACCGCTGGGCTGGCAGGGTGCCGGCTCATGCCCTCGGCGGAACGGCGCGAGGAGAACACGACCATGATGACGATTCGAAAAGCCGAAGCGCGCGGCGGGGCCAACCACGGCTGGCTGAACACGAAACACACCTTCTCGTTCGCGGACTACTACGACCCCAAACACATGGGCTTTCGCAGCCTGCGGGTGATCAACGACGACCGCGTCACGCCGGGCATGGGCTTCGGCACGCACCCGCACCGCGACATGGAGATCATCTCGTACGTGCTCGAGGGCGGCCTCGCGCACAAGGACTCGATGGGCACGGGCAGCGTGATCTCGCCCGGTGACGTGCAGCGCATGAGCGCGGGCACGGGCGTGTACCACTCCGAGTTCAACGCCTCGAAGGTCGAGCCCGTTCACTTCCTGCAGATCTGGCTCATGCCCGACGAGCAGGGCGTGACGCCCGGCTACGAGCAGAAGACGTTCGCCGACGCCGAGAAGCAGGGCCGGCTCAGGCTCGTCGCGTCTCCCGACGGCAGCGACGGCTCGGTGCGCATTCACTCGAACACGCGGCTCTTCGCAGGGCTGTTCTCGAAGGGAGAGCGCAGCGAACTTCAGCTCGCGAACGGCCGGCACGCCTGGGTGCACGTCGCGCGCGGCGAGGTGCAGGTCAACGGGCAGACGCTGAAGGAAGGCGATGGCGCGGCGTTGTCGAACGAAGCAGCGGTGAAGCTCGAAGGGGTCAGCAGCGGCGAAGTGCTGGTGTTCGATCTCGCGTGACGCGTTGGAGTGAACCGGCTGAGGTGGGCGACTCCCCGCAGCCGGAGCCCACGCATGAACACGACCGAAGCTGCAGCAACCGCACGCGAAGTGCTCGCGATGCGGCAGACCCTCGCCGCCACCCAGCCCTCGCTCGATCGGGGCCTGCGCGTGGCGGTGTTCCTCGGCACCTGGTTCTTCGCCGTCGTCGCCGGTGTGTTGATCGGCGGGCTGATTGGCAGCGGGCCAGGCGCGAGCGCGGGCCTGGTGATCGGCATCATGCTCGGTGCCGTGCTGGCGGCGTGGGCGAGCCAGGTCATTCGCGTCGCCGCGCAGTGGGAGCGCGCCGTGCTGCTCAGGCTCGGCAAGTTCAAGGAGGTCAAAGGCCCGGGGGTGATCTTCGTGTTCCCCGTGCTCGACAACGTGCGCATCATCGACACGCGCCTGCTGACCATGTCGATTCCGCACCAGCAGGTGATCACCCGCGACAACGTGCCAGTCACCATCGACGGCGCGCTCTTCTTCGAGGTGCGCGACCCCGAGAAGGCGTGCATCTCGGTGCAGGACTACCGCAGCGCGATCATGCAGTACGCACAGGCCTCGCTGCGTGACGTCGCCGGCCAGATGAGCCTCGACGAGCTGCTCTCGGAGCGCGACAAGATTCAGGCGCAGATCGCCAACGTCGTCGAGAGCCGCTCCACCGCCTGGGGCATTCACGTCGAGGCCATTCGGCTGCTCGACATCAACATGCCCGAAGATCTCAAGCGCATGATGTCGCGGCAGGCGTCGGCCGAGCGAGAGAAGCGCGCCACCATCACGAAGGCCGAGGGCGATCGGGAAGCCGCCCTCAACCTCGCCGCCGCTGCGCACACCATGGCGGCGAGCCCGGGTGCCATGCAGCTGCGCACGCTTCAGTCACTCGATGGGCTTGGGTCGTCACCGTCGAACACGGTCGTGCTGGCCGTGCCCGTCGAGGTGCTCGAGCTGGCGAAGTCTCTCGCCGGTCGCGTCACGCAGACCGTCGACGCCGCGAAGTAGCCGGCGCCTCAGGCCGTCTGCTTCTTCGGCGGCAGGGGGATCAACATCGACACCCGCTTCTGGTGCTCGGCGTAGTGTGGCCGGCGCGCGAGGCTGCGCTTCTCGGCCATTGGAATGCTGGCACCCGCGAAGAGCACCACCATCGAGATCCACCCCGCCGCCGCCCACCACGGAGCTCCCGCGGCGACGCCGAAGAGCCACAGGCCGACCCAGAACGAGATCTCACCGAAGTAGTTCGGGTGACGCGACCAGGCCCACAGGCCCACGTTGCAGATGTCGCCGTCTTCGCGTTTGGCCCGCCGGAAGTTCCGCAGCTGCTCGTCGGCCACCGTCTCGATGATGATCGCGCCGAACGTGACGACGGCCGCCAGCCCATCGATGAGCCCGAACGCCGGCCCTGACTCGACGAGCGCGGCGTAGAGCGGCAGACAGCCCAGCCACACCATCACCGTCGGGAAGTAGTGAAGGCCGAAGAAGCTGGTCAGCCAGTAGAGCTTTCCCGTCTTCTTGCGGAAGTCGACGTAGCGCCAGTCTTCGTGCTTGAGCCCCTGCCACCCGCGCGCCCAGTTGAAGGTGAGGCGCACCGCGTAGAACGTGACGAGGCCGAGCGCGACGAGCTGGCGGGCGTCGACGTGACGCGCTTCTCCGGGGCCGAACACGAGCCACGCGCCGATGATCGCGGGCGCGACCGACCAGTACGGGTCGTAGAAGCTCGTGTTGTCGTTCGCGAACGAGAAGAGGAACACGGCGATCGTCGCAGCGGAGTCAGCCGCGAGGATCTTCCACAGCGGGTGCCAGTCGGCCGGGCACACCCGCAGCACCGCCGCGGCCACGACGAGGCCAGCCACGTACGCGACGGTGACCAGGGCAAACCCACTCCAGGGACGCTTCTCGACGACCGGCGAACTCATGCGCGGCCGTCTAGTGCGTCAGGCGGTTCGGGTCACGTGCGCTTGCGCGGCGCAGCCTTCTTCTTCTCGGCCACCATCGCCCCTTCGGGCACCTTCCCCAGCAGATCGGCCAGCGCGTTCATGCCGTCGGTCACCGTGAAGACGCCCACTACCTTCTGGTTCGCGTTCACCACCACGGCGCTGCCGAGCTTGTGCTTGGCCATGTGGCGCGCACAGACCTCGAGCGGCGTCGTGGAGGCGACCGTGTACGGCGACTGCGACATCGCCTCTTCGATGGGCACGTCGTCGGCCTTCACTCCGGCCATCGAGTTGACCATCTGAATGTCGCGGTCGCTGACGATGCCGACGAGCTGGTTGCCGTCGAGCACCGGCAGGTGGCGAATCTTGTACGCCTTCATCATGTTCGCCGCGTCAGACAACGAGAGTGACACCCCGATGCTGTGGGGCGTCGCCGTCATGTAGTCCTGCACGAGGATGGTCTGGGACATGTGGGGAAGTCGCAGCAACCCGCGAGCCACGCCGCTCCCTCGGGAGCCGTCAGCCGCTCACGCAAGACGTGCGGCGCGACGTTCAACCGCGCGGAGCCCCGTGCGTGGTTTTCGCCTTCACGAGAACAACGGCGCGAGCTTTCCGACGAGATCGAGATCCATCGGCTCGAGCTCGAGATCGCCCGCCAGCACGGCCATCTGCGCGTCCTTGCGGCCCTTGAGCAGGTCGCCGAAGTCGGCGGCCGAGCAGCGCACCGTCAGCCTCGGGTCGCCCTCGAGGCCCTCCGAGATGAAGTCCTTCGAGCGGGTGAGATCGGCCGTCCACTGGCCGCCATCGTCACCGGTGATGTCGAGGTGAATGACGCCGGCGACGGCCTTGCGCACCTCGGGGTGTTTGCCCAGCTTCGCGTCGAAGTCCTTCGTGATGATCTTCTCGATCTTCGACAGCTTCTTCGGCACCGGCTTCTTCGCCTTGCCGACGGTCTTCTTCGCCTTCGGCTTCTCGTCGGGCTCCGCCACACCTTCCGGCTTCACCGCCGCGGCCTTGCTCTTGCGAAATGCGTTGAAGCGCTCCATCGAGAAGAGCTTCGAGCCTTCGTCACGGGCCAGCTCGAAGACCTTGCGCAGCTGCTCCTTCGGCATGCCGGGGTTCTTGAAGTACTCCATGGCGACGCGCCCGATGGCCCAGTTCATCGCGAACGCCGCGGGCACGGTGAGCAGCGCGCCGACGACGGGCAGCAACGCCTTGATGCCCTGCCGCGCCAACATGCCTGCGCCGGCCACGGTGCCCAGCTCGAGAATGAGCGACTTCGCGTCGGCCTGGGTCACCTTGCGCCCGTAGACGTGCCCCACCGTCATCACCATGCCCGTCTGCATGGGCAGGCTGAGCACCGCGTCGGAGAAAGGAATCGGAGACACGGCGACGACGGCACAGCCGTAGCTGGCCATGTTCACGACGTCGCGGGCGGCCTTGTCGCGCTGGGCGACGGGCACCTTGCTGAAGTCCTTCTTGCGAATGTCTTCGAGGGTATCGAGCCAGGACATGTGGCCACTGTAACCCGCGAAGACGGCGCGGCGTTCCCTCAACGGCGGAACTTGCGGCCGATTGGATCTTTCGGGCGCTGCATGCCCTGCGGCACCACGATGCGGCCGTTGCGCTCGAAGTCTTCACGCAGCACCAGCCGGCCTTCTTTCACTTCGCGCGCGGCGTCAGGCCCGATCCACGAGCCCTTCGGGTCTCCCTTGCGGAAGGTCTTCGTGAGCCACGCGCCGATCTCGAGCACGCGCGCGCGGAAGGCGGCGGGCGCAGCGTTCTTCCGGCCCGTCTGCTCCGTCACGTCGAGCTCGGCCCAGAGCTGACCCGACAGCAGCTCGTCGTCTTCGTTGCGGGCGCTGCGCTCCCAGAAAAGGACGGGAGAGCGAACCTCGTCGATGCGCCAGAACCCCTTGTCGGGGCCGCGTTTGATCGCGTCGACGTGCGCGGGGCCGAGATCGCTGGCCACCAGGTACACGTCGCGCTCGGGTAGCTGCGCAATCGTCTCGACCGAGAGCCTGAAGGTCTTCCAGTCGGGAGGCACGCGGCGCGGGTAGACCTCGAAGACGTTGCGCGCGAGCACCCGCACGAAGGCCTCTTCGTCGGTCGGAGTCATGAACGTGTATTGCTGGTGAGCCATGGCCGACGGCAAAAGCACGTCGGCGCACCCGTCACAAGGTTACGCTCGACCTTCATGAACGACGCGCTCAGGAACCGCATCTTCGAGCTTCGCGATCTCGCGGGAGTCATCAACCTCGCCACGTGGGATCAAGAGACGTACATGCCGAAGAAGGCCGAAGCAGTGCGCGCGGCCCAGCTCGGCACGCTCCAGGGCCTGTACCACGAGCGCCTCGTCGACCCGCGACTTGGCGAGTGGATCGAGCGTGAGACGCCGGCGACTCCCGATGAACGCGCGATGCTGCGCGTGCTGAAGCGTGAGCGTGAACGCGCCGTGCGCCTGCCGTCGCGGCTGGTGAAGGCGATCGCCGAGGGGCAGGCCCACGCACTCAGCGCCTGGCGAGAAGCGCGCACGCAGCGCTCGTTCAAGGTGTTCCAACCGAAGCTCGAGGTGCTGGTGAACCTGCGGCGTGAGCAGGCCGACGCCCTGGGCCACGACGGTGAACGCTACGACGCGCTGCTCGAGAACTACGAGCCGGGCATGAAGGTCGCGCGTCTGACGCCAGTGCTCAGCTCGCTGGTGAAGAAGCTCGAGCCGCTGATCGCCACCATCGAAGCGCGGGGCCCGAAACGAGACGCGCTCGCAGGCAAACGGTTTCCCGTCGAGGAGCAGTGGGCGTTCACCATGGAGCTGCTGCCAGCCATGGGCTTCGATCTCGAAGCTGGCCGGCAGGATCGTTCGATTCACCCGTTCTCGAACGGCCTCGCGCCGACCGACGTGCGCCTCACGACGCGCGTCTTCGAAGATCAGCCCTTCTCGGCGATCTTCGGCACACTGCACGAGGGCGGACATGGCCTGTACGAGCAGGGCTTCTCACCCGATCACTTCCGCACCCCGCTCGCCCAGTCGCCATCGATGGGCCTGCACGAGTCGCAGTCGCGGCTGTGGGAGAACCTGGTGGGCCGCAGCCGCCCGTTCTGGACGTTCTTCTTCCCGAAGCTCAAAGCGCGCTTCCCGTCGCAGCTCGCCGACGTCTCGCTCGACGACTTCCTCGCCTCGGTCAACAAGGTGGAGCGCAGCTTCGTGCGCGTCGAAGCCGACGAGGTCACCTACAACCTGCACATCGCGCTGCGGTACGAGCTCGAGCTGGGGCTGGTGCGCGGGAGTCTCTCGGTCGCCGAGCTCGAAGACGCGTGGAACCAGAAGACGAAGGCGTTGCTCGGCCTCGAGGTGAAGCAGCCAGTCGAAGGCGTGCTCCAGGACATTCACTGGGCCTGGGGCGAGTTCGGCTACTTCCCGACGTACGCGCTCGGCAACCTGTACGGCGCCACGTTGTTCGCGACCGCGAGGCGCGAGCTGCCCTCGCTCGACGACGAGCTCGCGCGCGGCCATCTGCTCGGCTTGCTGGGGTGGCTACGCGAGAAGATCCACCGCCACGGCTCGCGGCTCGACGCTGAAGAGCTCGTTCGTCAGGCCACTGGCCACGGCCTGCGTGACGACGACTTCATTGCCGGCCTCACCACGCGCTACTGAGGCAGCACTTCGGTGATGTCCTTCGTGAGCTTGATGATCTCGCTCTTCTGCGCCGAGGTGAGCTTGCCGTTCTTGCGCAGCTTCTGAATCTGCCGAATGCGGTCGACCGCCGCGATGGCCTTCTTCACCTTGGGCGCGTTCGGGTCGAAGCCCGCGGCGGTCGCGACGGTGACGAGCTCTTCCTTCGACGGCAGATCGTTGAAGTCTTCGTCGGTCAGGTCGGCGTCGTCGATGGTCTCGTCGGGGTCGGGCTTCGGGTCGAGCTTGAGGCTGTCGTAGATCTCGTGGCCGTTGGGGTCGAGCTGCTCACCGTTCGCGGCGGGCGCGCTGCCCTTCGGCGGCACGGGAACCTTCAAGTCATCGAGGACCTTCTGGGCATCGACGACCGGCTGCTCCACCGCAGGCGGCTCATCCTTCTTCGACTGGAACGAGTCGGACATCGAGCCGATGCCCAGACACATGCAGCAGAGCCCGACGAGTCCACCGCCGATGATCGCCACCCACTTCAGCGTGCTCGAGCCGCTCGACGGAGCCTGTGGTGGTGGAGCCTGATACTGCGGCGCCATACCCACCGGTGACTGGTACTGCGATGCCATTCCCACCGGCGTCTGCTGCTGCGGTGTCTGCCCCGTCGGCCCCGGAACGACCCAGCCCTGCTGCTGCGCGGGCGTGACGGGCACGGAAGGAACGGGAACGTTCGACGCAGGCGCGGCCGGCGTCGGGTTCACCGGAGTTGGCTGAACGCGCGCGGGCTGAACGGGCTGAGGCGTGGGCTGCCTCGCAGCAGGAGGAGGCGGCGTCGAAGGCCTCGCCTCGGGCATCGGCGTGGCGCGTTGAGGCACCGCGGTCTTGCCCGTCAGCATCGAGTCGACCTCGAGCGGAGGCTGCGGCTTGTGCGCGCCCATCGTCGCCCGCGGCGGAATTGGCGTGTTGCCCGGCAGCGGCAGCCCCATCGCGCCGCGGAGCGCATTGCCGAACTCCTTCGCCGAACCCCAGCGCTGCTCTTTCTCTTTCGCGAGCCCCACCATCACGGCGTCAGCCAGCGGCTTCGGCACGTTCGCGGCGACGAGGCTCAGGTGCGGCGGTTGCTCGGTGCGCACCTTCACGATCAGCCCGGCGTAGCTCTCGGCGTCGAGCGGCAGGCGGCCCGACAACAGCTCGTACATCATCACCGCGACCGAGTAGACGTCGGCGCGGGCGTCGACCGAGCGTGCGTCGAAGAACTGCTCCGGCGCCATGTACGAGGGCGTGCCCATGGCGACGCCCGTCATCGTCAGCCCGCTGCCGCCTTCGCTGTGCATCTTCGAGATGCCGAAATCGAGCAGCTTGACGAAGTCTTTGTCGGTGCCGCGGTCGTCGACCTTGCGCACCACGAAGGCGTTCGCCGGCTTCATGTCGCGGTGAACGATGCCCTTCTTGTGCGCCGCCTCGAGGCCGTCGAGCACCTGCAGGCAGAGCAACACCACGCGCATCGGAGGCAGCGGCGCCTGCTGCACCGCCAGCTCCTTCAGGTCGACGCCTTCGAGCAGCTCGAGCGCCAGAAACGGCGTGCCGTCGGGGCCCTGCCCTGCGTCCAGCACGCGCACGATGTGATCGCTGCCCACTGCCGCTGCGGCGCGCGCCTCTCGAAGAAAGCGCTCCACCATCTGCGGGTCTGCGCCGAGCTGCGCCTTGAGCACCTTGAGCGCCACCACCGAGTCGGTGTGCACGTGCCTCGCTCGGAACACCGAGCCGAACCCACCGGCGCCGAGCAGGCTCTCGACCTGATACCGATCGAGCCGCTGGCCGATGGGCCCGGGCTGCGTCATCGAGTCACCCGTGCGCGGGCAGTTCGGCGTGCCAGGCGGATGGGGCGAACCACAGTGCTGACACGGCGTCATCGAAGCGTCCTTTGAGGTGTCAGGAATTTCCTCGCGGCGAACCGTACCGTGAGCCAACGCCGCTGGGTGCAAAATGGCTTTGGCCTCCTCGCGACGAACAAGGAACGCCTGCATTGCGCCCCGCTGGTGCTAAGCGCCGGAGCGATCATGAGCGCAGCGGAGACACTGGCCCCCGAGACAGGCGCACCGACGAGCCCTCCGTGGAAACTGCTCGCTGCGCTCGCTCTGCTGCCGCTGCTCGAGACCGTGTTCCGCATGGGCCGGCTGCACCCCGACGAGGTGTTCCAGTCGCTCGACCCGGCGATGAACCGCGCCTTCGGCTACGGCGTGCTCGCGTGGGAGTGGCAGGTCGGCCTTCGCAACTGGTTCGTTCCGGGCGTGTTCTCGTACCTGCTCCGGGCCGCCGAGACGTTCGGCGTTCACGACGTGCAGGCACGGCGGTTCGTGCTCGCGTTGCCGCAGTTCGGGCTGCAGGTGGCGATGCTCGCGGCCGTGTGGAGACTGGCGGCGCGGCGAATCGGCCCGGTGCTCGCGCCGTGGGCGGTCGTCTTCATCGCGCTCAACCCGCTCGTCATCTTCTTCGGCTGCCGCGCGATGAGTGAGTCGTTCAGCGCAGCGTTTCTCGTCTGGGGCCTCGAGCGCCTCGACGCGAAAGAGTCGAACGAAGGCTGGAAGACGGCGTTCCTCGCGGGCGTGCTGCTCGGCTTCGCGCAGGTGACGCGCTACGGCTCGGCGGCCTTCATCGCGCCGACGCTGGTGTTCCTCGCGGCGACGAAGCGGTGGCGGGCGCTCGCGTTCTGCACGGCGGGCGGCGCATTGATCGCGCTCGGGCTGGGCGTGCTCGACTGGCAGACGTGGGGCACCCTGCCGAACGCGCGCTGGGGCGGCTGGTGGCACTCGTTCCAGGAGTACGTCGACTACAACCTCATTCAGGGCAAGTCGGCGAGCTTCGGCACGAGCCCCTGGTACTCGTACGTCACGCGGCTCTTCGCGCCCGTGGGCCTCGTCGGTCTGGCGCTCTGGCGCTGGAGCCGCGCGCGCGTGTGGCTCTTCGTGGTGCCGGCGCTCGTGTATTTCGTCTCGGTCAGCGCGACCCCGCACAAAGAAGATCGCTTCCTCTACCCGATGCTGGTGCTGCTCTGTGTCGCCGGCGCGCCCGCGATGGCCGAGCTCGCTGCCGCAGCCTTCGGTCGGCTCAGCGAAACACCCGCCACGTGGATGAAAGGGGCGCTCGGGAAAGCGCTCGTCGGGTTGGTGGTGCTCCTCACGCTCGCGCCGGCGGTTCCCGCGTTGATGCCGCTGGGCAGCGTTCCCGCATGGGCGCGAACCGGATTTCTGCCGGAGCGACCAGAGCTGTTCCGGCTCACCACCCGCGCGAGCCGCGAAGGCACGGGCCTGGTGGTGATGAACGAAGGGCTGTGGGGTTCGGGGGGCTCGTTCTGGTTCAACGGCAGCAACCTGATGTTCCGCCCGCAGGAGCGCGGCGCGACGGCCGATCACTGGTGGTGCACCTGCGACTTCCCCGAGGAGCAGTGCTTTCAGGCGGCGCGTCAGCTGCCAGCGCTGAACCGCATCATCCTCATGGCGCCGATCGAGCCCGATCGCTTCGCCCACGCGAAACAGCTCTTCGAGCAGGCCGGCTTCTCGTTGGCCGATCAAGACGGCGAAGGCTTCTATTTCGTGCGCGGGAAGATCTGAGCGCCAACGCAAAGAGCCGCTCCGTTTCGGGAGCGGCTCTTCAGTTCATTCGTTCAGCGAGGAGGACGGCCAGGACACACGCGAAGTAACGCTACCGTTGCTTCCTTCCGGACCTGGCGGGGTTCACGGCCCCGCGTTGCCCTGACCAGAAGTTGTTCGAGACACTCTACCAGCGGAGAGGGTGGGATTCGAACCCACGAAACCCTTTCAGATTTACACGCTTTCCAGGCGTGCGCCTTCGACCGCTCGGCCACCTCTCCAAGGCCCGGCGAATCAAAGCCGGTGGGACATGCGGAGAGTTAAGGATTCGAACCTTAGATACCGTTACCGGTATGCCTGATTTCGAGTCAGGTGCCTTCGACCACTCGGCCAACTCTCCAGTACCTATTCAGTTGTCTTCTTCGCCTGCCGCAACGACTTGAAGAAGTCCTTCAGCACGACACTGCACTCGTTGCCAAGAACTCCGCTCGACACCTCGACCTGGTGGTTGTGACGGCTGTCACGAACCAGGTCGTACAGCGACCCGACGGCACCTGCTTTGGGGTCTGACGCGCCAAACACCAGCCGCCCCACCCTCGCCTGCACCATCGCGCCGGCGCACATCGCGCACGGTTCGAGCGTCACGTACACCGTCACGCCCAACAGTCGCCACGCGCCGACCGACTCGGCTGCACGCCTCATCGCGATCAGCTCTGCGTGAGAGAACGGGTCTCTGTCGATCTCCCGGCGATTCAGCCCGGTTCCGATCACCACGCCGTCTTTCACCGCGACGGCACCGACGGGAACTTCACCGAGCGAGGCTGCTTCGTGCGCCAACTTCAGCGCCTGATGCATGAACTGCTCGTCGAGTTCGCTCGTCATCGCACTTGCGAGGCCTGATGCGCTCCCTGGAGGATTCGAACCTCCGGCCTTTGGATTCGTAGTCCAACGCTCTATCCAGCTGAGCTAAGGGAGCTTTGCGACTTGCGACCTGGTGCGGAGAGAGAGGGATTCGAACCCTCGATACCCTTACGAGTATACAGGTTTAGCAAACCTGCGCCTTCAGCCTCTCGGCCATCTCTCCACAACGAAAGCTGTCAAAGAACTGCACTCCGACTTCGACTTCGTGCTGCGACTGCACCCCACGGAGCAGGAAGGATTCGAACCTTCGGAAGCCTTTCAGCTTCTGCGGTTTTCAAGACCGCTGCCTTCAGCCACTCGGCCACTGCTCCTGCTGACCGAACGCCTCGCCGGTACTGCATCCTGACTCCGGCGCCCTTCGCCCCTGACGAACTGCGCGTCGAGGGGCGCCCCTGCTATCGCAAGGCGTTTGGCGACGCAACGAGCTTTTGTTGGCTTCAGAGCGGTTTCAGCTCGGTGAGGCCGCCCATGTAGGGCACGAGCACCTCGGGCAGCTTCACGGTGCCGTCTTCGCGCTGGTAGTTCTCGAGAATGGCGACGACCGTTCGGCCGACGGCGAGGCCCGAGCCATTGAGCGTGTGAACGAGCTGGGGTTTCTCACCCGGCGCCGGGCGGAACCGGATCTTCGCGCGGCGTGCCTGGAAGTCGGAGAAGCAGCTGCAGCTCGAGATCTCGCGGTACGCGTTCTGCCCGGGCAGCCAGACCTCGAGGTCGTAGGTCTTGGTGGACGCGAACCCCATGTCAGCGGTGCACAGCAGCATCACCCGGTGGTGCAGGCCGAGCTTCTCGAGAATCGACGCGGCGTCGCGGGTCAGCTGCTCGAGCGCGGCCATCGACTCGTCGGGTTTCGAGAACATCACCAGCTCGACCTTGTGAAACTGGTGCATACGAATGAGGCCACGCGTGTCGCGGCCTGCAGAGCCAGCCTCGGCGCGGAAGCATGGCGAGAACGCGCAGTACTTCACCGGCATCGCCTCGAGGATCTCGTCGGCGTGGTAGTTCGTCACCGGCACTTCGGCGGTGGGAATGAGGAACAGCTCGTTCTCTCCCGCGGTCTTGAAGGCGTCTGCCTCGAACTTCGGCAGCTGCCCCGTGCCCGTCATCGACTGCCGCGAGACCAGGTACGGAGGCAGGATCTCGAGGTAGCCCTTCTTCGTGTGCTCATCGATCATGAACGCGGTGAGCGCGCGCTCGAGCCTCGCCAGCGCGCCCTTCGAGAACGCGAAGCGGCTGCCTGACACCTTCGCCGCGCGCTCGAAGTCGAGCATGCCCAGCTTCTCGCCGAGCTCGAAGTGCTGCTTCGGCGTGAAGGTGAACGTCGGCTTCTCGCCCCACGTGCGATCGATCTTGTTGTCGTGCTCCGACGCGCCGACCGGCACCGACTCGTGCGGCACGTTCGGCGTGTTCATCATCAGCGGGCCGATCTCGTCTTCGATGGCCTTGAGGCGGCCCTCCATGTCCTTGATGACCTGACCGAGCGCCTTCATCTCGGGCCCGAGCTCGGCGCGCTTCGACGCGTCGGTCTTCATCAGCTCCTGGGCTTTGTTCTTCTTCGCCTGGTTGGCCTCGAGCTCGACGTAGAGCGCCTTGCGCTGCGAGAAGAGCTCTTTGAAGCGGGAGAGATCGAGGGTTCCGCTTCGGGCTGACAGACGGGCAACGACGGAGTCGAAGTTCTTGGCTACGAGGTTGAGATCCAGCACGTCATTTTCCTTCTTTGAGGAATTCGAGATCGTCTTCGACGACCTTCTTGTTGGTGGCGTCGTCGGTGGTGACTTTGAGGTACTGCTCCCACGCCGCGATGGCGTCGGCCTTCTTGCCCAGATCCTTCTGCAGGTAGCCGAGTGACTTGAACGCCTCGTGGTTCTGCGGGTCGATGGCCGTGGCCTTCTGGTACCAGATCACGGCCTTCGGGAACTGCTTGGGCCCCTTCTCGCGATAAGCGTCGCCGAGCTTCGAGTAGGCGTAGGCGAGGTTCGGGTTGTCGGGGTCGGCTTCGATCGCGGCGGTGTACGCCTTGATCGCGCCGTCCCAGTCGTCGAGCTTCATGTACGCGTCGCCAGTCGCAGCGCGCGCCGTGTTGCGACCCGGGTCGATGATGAGCACCTGATCGAACTGGGCGATGGCCTCCTTGAGCTGACCACGCTCGACGTAGATGCGCCCCAGCATCTCGAGCGCGTCGGCGTACTTCGGGTTCAGCTCGATGGCGGCCTTCAGCTCGACCACCGCTTCGTCGCTCTTCTTCGCGTCAGCGAGAATGCGGCCGTACCAGTACTTGTAGAGGGGGTTCTTGGGGTCGCTCTCGAGCGCGCGCTTGATCGCGTCGATCGCCTGGCTGTGGTCGCGCGACGAGTTCTTCACGCGCGCCATGTAGAAGTTGCCGTCAGGGTGCCCCGGCTCGGCCTGCAACGCGCTCGAGAGGTGGTTGAGCGCGTTGGCCAGCTGGCCCTGCTCGAACTCGACGGCGCCGAGCGTGACGATCACCTGCGTGTTGCGCGGCTCTTCTTCGCGGGCCTTCTCGAGCTCCTGCACCGACTCGGCGAGCCGCTGCAGCTTCCACAGGGCCATGCCCTTCTGGAGCCGCCCGCCCTGCAGGCGTGGGTTGATGCCGAGCGCCTTCTCGATGTGGGCGAGCGCCAGGTCGGGTTTGCCCTTCTCGAGGGCCACGCGCGAGAGGCCGCCGAAGGCTTCGCTCGAGTGGGTGTTCAGCTCGCTGGCCTGTTTGAACTCGGTCTCGGCGCGATCGAGATCGCGCTCGTGATACGCGAGCTCACCCGTCCCGACGTGGAGCGCGGCGTTCTTCGGGTCCTTCTCGAGGCCCTGCTCGAGCACCGGCAGCGCATCGGAGAAGCGGCGGAACCGCACGTAGAGCCGTGAGAGATAGAGGTACGCGTCGGTGATGGTCGCGTCGGCGGCGATGGCGCGCTTGTAGCCATCTTCGGCCGACTTCGAGTCGTCGAGCGCATCGGCGACGCGGCCCGAGAGGTACGAGAGCATCGCGTTGCCGGGGAAACGCGCGTTCGCGCTGGTCATCACCTTCGTCGCTTCGTCCATCTTGCCGAGCAGAATCAGGCTCGAGAGGTAGCCCTCGGTGTAGTCGAGGTTGTCGGGCGCCGCCGTCGCCGCGTCGCGGAACAGCGGCATCGCCTTCTCGGGCTGGTTCAACACGGACAACACGCGCGCCATGCGGCCCTGGGTGAACGGGTTCTTCGGGTCTGCCTTGAGGGCCTCTTCGAAGACGGGCAGCGCCTCGAGCAGGTTCTGGTCGACGACGAGCGTCTCGGCCTTGAGCGCGAGCGCTTTGCCCAGCTCGCCTGGCGCCATCTCGGCCTTCTTCTCCTTCGTCAGCAGCGCGGTGAGAACGGCCTCGCCCTTCTCGCGGTCTTTCTTCACGACGAGCAGCATCTCGGCGAGCTCGATGCCCGACGAGACGTGATCGGGGTCGGCGGCCAGCGCGGCTTCGTACTTCTCGATGGCCTTGTCGAACTCGTTCTTCTGCCGCTCGATGGTGCCGAGGGCGTGGAGCGCCCGCGCGCTCTTCGGGTTCTTCGCCAGCACCGACTGGTACTCGGTGATCGCGTTGCCGATGTTCTTCTTCTGCAGGTACGCCTCGGCACGCAGGAACAGCAGCTCGAGATCGTCTTGATTGCCTTCGCGTGCGAGCGCGTCGCTGGTGAGCGCCTGCGCCGAGTCAGCGTCTTTGCGAACGAGCGCACTGCCCGCGCGAGCCTTGAGCACCTCGACGTGTTTCTCGCCCAGCAGCTCGAGGTTCGTCAGCTCGCCATCGGCCTGCGCGACCTCACCCTGCCCCGCGGCGTTGTACCGGCGGTGGAGCGAGTAGACCGCCTGGCTCCACACCGCGCGCGCCTCGGGGTACTCCTTCACCGCGAGCGCCTGGTTCGCGAGATCGCGGGCCGAGTTGTACGACTTGTACGTGTCTTTCAAGAGGCCGGCGCGTGCCTGGGCGAGGTAGCCGAACTCGCGCGTGTCGGGCTTCACGCGAGCGGGGAAGATCTTCTTGAGGAAGAACCAACCGTACGGCGTCGCGACGCCCGCGAAGATGCCGGTGCCGAGAAAACCGGCCACCAGCACGCCCGCGACGATGTACGGAACGCGCTTGATGAACGGAACGGGCGCCTTGCTCTCGACGACCGCGACCGCGGCCATGCGGCCTTCGTAGAGCTGCTTGAGCTTCTCCATCGAGGGGCCCTTGGGCTTGTCCTCGACCTGCGGCAGGCCCATCTGCGTCGACGAGCGACCCGGCGCCTCCATGAGCCGCGCGATGACGGCCTGGAACGCGGGCTCGCTGCCGATGGGCTGCCAGTTCTCGGCGTCGAGCGAGACCTCTTCGTTCCCGAGCAGCTGGGCCTCTTCGAGCATCTTGACGATGACCGGCTCTTCGAAGGGGCCGAACACTTTCCCGCTGCGGCGCTTGATGTGAAACCGGCGCACGGCCGCGCTCGTCGTGGGAGCTCCGGCGTCTTTGGCGGTGTCGTCGATGAACGACAACATCTCGAGCCCGTCAGACGGCCCTTGCGGCTTCGACGCACTGGGCGGCAGCGGCGCTCCGAGATCGGCCTCGAGATCGTCGCTGGGCTTCTTGGGAGCCGCAGTGGGATCGAACTCGAGATCGCCACCACCACCGCCAGGAGCAGGAGCACCGCCGCCGAAGTCGACCTCTCCGAACGACGGCACCGACGAAGGAGCGGCGGCCGGAGGCGCAGGCGCGTTGAAGTCGAAGGCGAGATCGTCTGCGGGGGCGGCAGCGGGCGCTGGAGGCGCGTTGAAGTCGAAGCCACCGGGCGCAGGCGCTGGGGGCGCATCGAAGTCGAAACCACCCGGCGCGGGCGCGGGATCGGCAGGAGGTGGGCCGAAGTCGAAGCTGCCTCCACCCGCGACGGGTGCAGGGGCAGGAGCATCGAAGTCGAAGCCGCCCGGGGCCGCGACCGGCGCTGGCGGCGCTCCAAAGTCGAAGCTGCCGGGCGCAGCGAGCGGCTGGGGAATGTCGGCTTCCTGGCCAGGCGTGTCACCGGGCAGATCGGGGAAGGCGAAGCTGCCCGGGGCCGCGACGGGCGCGGGCGCTTCACCGAAGTCGTCAGAGAACGGAACCTCTTCGTTGGGCTGAAACGCCGCCACCGCCTGCGTCGCTGCCGACGAAGCGCCAGGCAGGGGAACGCCTCCGGCGGTCGAGTCAGAGCTGAAGTCGACCTCGAGCGAGTCTCCGCTCGAGTACCCGCCTCCGCCTGGAAGCGGAACGGCACCCGAAGGGTTGCTCCGCAGACCAGAAGGGGCACTCGCTCCGGGCAGGGGAACCGAGCCGGCGCTGCGCAACCCCGAGGGCGACGAGGCGCCAGGCAGTGGCACCGACCCACTTCGAATTCCAGACGGAGACGAGCCGCCGGGGAGCGGAATCGAACCACCGCTCGCACGAGGCGCCGAGCCCGGGAGCGGAACGGCAGGCATCGCAGCCGTCGGGCCTGCGCCGAGCTCGAGGTCGACGCCGGTGTCTGCTGGCGGCGCGTCACCGACACGAGTGGCTTCGTCGTTCCACGACGTCGCGGCTGGCTTCGCGGCGCTGATGCCCGGAAGCGGAACGGCAGCGATGCCGGACTTCGTCGCAGGCCTCGGCGCGGGCACGTTCGAAGGAGGCGCAGCAGCGCGGCTCGCGCCCGGAATCGCGGCGGCAGCGCCTGGTAGCGGCACGGCACCGGGCGACATCGCGCGCGTCGGCGCGGTCTCCCAGTCAGCGGGGCCGGCGGCACCACTGGGCAGCGGAGCGCCCTGCGGCACGGCGCGCGTCGGCTCGTCCTCCCAGCTCGTGGCGGCCGGTTTGGGCGCTGAGATGCCCGGCAGTGGAACCGCGCCGCTCGGTGACGACGAGGGAGCACGCGCTCCACCCGGCAACGGCACGGCACCCGTCGGGGCCGACGCGGCAGCGCCACCCGGCAGTGGAACAGCGCCGGTGCTGGCGCCTGGCTTCACCGGAAAGACGTTCTGACAGGTGGGGCACTTGATGCGTGCGCCTCCTGCCGGAATCTTCTTGTCGTCGATGGTGAGGCTCGAGTTGCACGACGGACACGCGACCTTCATGGAGCTCCTTGTGGCGCAGACGCTCGCTTTTGCACCAAGCCGCGCGAGGTTACCCCGCGTCTCGCGTTGGCGGAACTTGCAGTATCGGTGTGCGACATCCAGTGGTGGCGCATGGCCGACCCCACGCTTCGCCGGGCTGGAAGTGGGAAGTGGCCGTGCTATGCGCGGCGCCGATGTCTGCCGCCGACCCGCACCTGAGCGTCGTCATTCCGGTCTACAACGAAGAGGCCATCGTCGAGTCGGCGGGCCTCGAGCTCGCCAAAGGACTCAGCGAGCGCGGTTGGGACTACGAGATCATCTTCGCCGAGAACGGCTCCCGCGATCGCACGCCCGAGATCCTCGAGCGCATGACGAAGGAGCACCCTCGCCTGAAGTGGTTTCACAGCGAGACGCCCAACTACGGCTCCGCGCTCAAGGCCGGCATTCTCAAGGCACGCGGCGCGCTCGTGGTCTGCGACGAGATCGATCTCTGTGACCTCGTCTTCTACGACCAGGCCGTGCCGCGGCTCGAGCGTCGTGAGGCCGATCTCATCGTCGGCTCGAAGGCTGCGCGGGGCGCGAGCGATCGTCGGCCGATGGTGCGGCGGGTCGCGACGCGTGCACACAACGGGCTGCTCCGCGTGGCGCTGGGCTTCAAGGGCACCGACACGCACGGCCTCAAGGCGTTTCGCCGCGAGAAGCTCTTGCCCGTCATCGACAAGTGCGTCGTCGACATGGACGTGTTCGCCTCGGAGTTCGTGGTGCGCGCGTGGCGTGAAGGCCTCGAGGTTCGCGAGATCCCCATTCAGTTGATGGAGAAGCGCCAGCCCTCGATTCACCTCTTCAAGCGCGTGCCCAACGTGCTCAAGCAGGTCGCGCGCCTCGTCTACGTGATCCGCGTTCGCGGGCAGTGATCACGGCGTCGAGCGGAACGGGCCCTTCAGGTCTTCGGGCACCTCTCCGTCGAAGGTGAGCACTTCGCCGTGCCCCTTCTTCGACGGGTCGTTCGAGAACGTCGGCGAGAACTTCTTCCCTCCGACTTCGAAGAGCAGCTTGCTGCCCTGCACGTCCCACTTGCCTTCGAGCGACTTCGGCTGCGCGCGCGCGGTGTCGTAGGGCTCGAACGAGTAGCGGAAGGTGCCGTCGTAGTGCAGCGCGAGGAAGCGATCGGGCCCGCCCTCGTAGCCGGCGAACCAGGTGCCCATCAGCGCCTGCACGTTCTTGTCGTACTTGAGCTTGGTGGTGAGCCACTGGCCATTGAGCGCCTTGCCGTCCGAGACGAAGACGATGTCGGTGATGCAGACCGGCTGATCGGGATCTTCGGCGGGGAACTGATCACGAATCTCGAGCGAGAGGCGCGTGGTGGTGAAGGGCTTGTCGAAGACGATCAGCTGCTGACCGCGTTTGTCTTCGAGCGTCACCAGGTGCGTCTGTTTGCCGGCCGCGAACACCAGCTTGTGGGCGCGCGCGAACTCGCCCCAGGTGCTCTCGTTGAAGTTGTTGCCGGTGGTGATGCGCACCTCGTCGATCTTCGTCGGAGACGTGAAGCCGAAGGTGAGCAGCTCGTTGAGCGGGTCTGAGGTGGTGCTGCACCACGCAGTGCCGTCACGCGCGTCGAGCAGGTTGAGCGGCTGATACAGCGTGGGCCGTGTGTCTTTCTTGAAGTAGCCGGTCGCCTGCGCGAACCCGACTCCACCAGCGAAGGCGGGCGTCGAGAGCAGGCTGAGCACGAGGAGTGCGCGTCGCATGGGGGCACTCTCTCGTTTTCGCACCCAAGGATCCACATCGCTGGAACACCGGCGTCGTTTGGGCTGTTCGGGCTTTGTGGCATGAGGCCGCGCATGACTCAGGTTCGATCGTCGGTGGTGGCGGTGCTCCTCGCGAGTGTCGTCGCGTGCTCGAAGTGTGACGACAGCGCGACGGCGGTCGACGCCGGCCCGGTCGACGCAGGGCCGCAGCAGCTCACCGAGCTCGAGCCGAACGAGTCGGCCGAGAAGGCGTTGGTGATCGATCGCACGTCGGTCGTCGAGGCGACGATGGGCGCCGACCCGCAGAAGCCCGACGAAGACTGGTACGCGCTCAAAGCGGCCCTCCCCCGCACGGTCGATCTGCAGGTGAGCGCGCCCATGGGTGGCGACGTGGCGGTCGAGGTGATCGACGCGACGAAGACCGTGCTCGCATCGGTCAACGCCGCCGGCCCCGGCGCGGCCGAACGTGTGCCAAACCTCGACGTGTCAGGCACGGTGTTGGTGCGGGTCGTCACCATGAAGAAGGGCGTGGGCGGCGCGTACACCCTGACCGCGATCTTTCGCGAACGGCAGCCTGGCTTCGAGCTCGAGCCCAACGATCGCCGCGTCGACGCCACGCAGGTGCAGCTCGGGCAGGCGGTCTCGGGCTTCATCGCGCACCCCGGTGACGTCGATCTCTTCCGCTTCGAATTGCCGACGCCTGCCGAAGAAGTGCCGGTCGCCGTGGAAGACGCCGGCGACGTGGACGCGGGCGAGCCCGTCGATGCAGGCATGCCTGTCGACGCTGGGGCGGGCCCCGAGCTCAAGACCGCGCTGCGCGTCGACGTGAGCGCCGTCGAAGGCGTGTCATTCGACCTGCAGCTGCTCACCGAGGCCGAGGCCGTGCTCTTTCAGGCGAAGTCGCGTGAGTCGTCGGGGCTCTCGCTCCGCAACGTCGGCGTGCGGCAGTCCGATCGCGTGCTGTACGTGGCGGTTCGCAGCGCTCCAGTGTCGGCGGCGAAAGACGCGAAGAAGGGCTTCAACGTCGACCGCTCGTACACGCTCACCGTGGTGCCCGAAGAAGCCGGAGCGACGGCTGAGTACGAGCCGAACGACGAGCTCGGCAAGGCCACCGATCTTCCGCCGAACAGTTACCGCGAAGGCTTCATCAACCCGCGTGGCGACACCGATCACTTCAAGCTCACCACCGACGGCCCGAGCATCGTTCGCGTGCAACTCGGTGGCGTCGAGAAGGTCGATCTGCAGCTCTCGGTCGTGCGGCCAGTCGAGGGCAAACCCGACGAGGTGATCCTCAAGGTGAACGAGGGCGGCACGAAGGAGCCGGAGCTGCTCAACAACGTTCGGTGCGACGGGGTGTGTTGGTTCCGCGTCGAGGGCGTCGCGCGCAAGGTCGACGGCAAGTGGGTGAAGGAAGACGAGAACCCCGATCAGGCCTACCGCCTCTCGAACACGGTCGTTCCCGATGACGGCACCGAGGAGCGCGAGCCCAACAACACACCCGACGCCGGCACCCCGCTCTCGTTCGGCAAGGCCGTGCGAGGCACGATCTACCCGAAGAAGGACCTCGACTACTTCGCGCTCGATCTTCGCGATCGTCAGGTGAAGACGCCGATCGCCGCGCAGCTGATCGGCGTGCTCAAGGTCGACGTCGGCCTGTACCTGCACCGCGTCGAAGAAGACGGGAAGCTGACGTTGGTGCAGACGAGCGACAGCGCGAAGGGCGACAAGCCCGAGTCGATTCGCTTCTCGGTCGAGCCCGGCCTCTACCTGTTCGAGGTGCGCGACGTGAAGAACCGCGAGTCGAACTTCCAGGACAGCTACCAGCTGACGGTGGACGAGGGCGACTGAGCCAGCGGCTTGGGTTACGAAGCGCCCATGGACCTCGAGGCCGGGATTCAGCAGCTCAAGAAGGACCTCAACGCCGTCATTCTCGCGCACTACTACCAGGAGTCGGAGATTCAGGACGTCGCCGACTTCGTGGGTGACTCGCTCGCGCTCGCGCAGCAGGCCGAGAAGACGAAGGCCGACGTGATCGTCTTCTGTGGCGTTCACTTCATGGCCGAGACCGCGAAGATCCTGAACCCGGGCAAGCTCGTGTTGCTGCCCGATCTCGCCGCTGGCTGCTCGCTCTCCGATCGCTGTCCACCCGGCCCGTTCAAGGCCTTCAAGGACAAGCACCCCGATCACTTCGTCGTCACCTACGTGAACTCGTCAGCGGCGGTGAAGGCGTTGTCGGACGTGATCGTCACGAGTTCGAACGCGGTGAAGATCGTCGACCGCATTCCGAAAGACCGGAAGATTCTCTTCGCGCCCGATCAGCACCTCGGCCGCTACGTGATGAAGCAGACGGGCCGCGACATGGTGCTGTGGCCGGGTGCCTGCATGGTGCACGAGATCTTCAGTGAGAAGCGGCTCGTGCAGCTCAAGGTCGAGCACCCCGACGCCGACGTGATCGCGCACCCCGAGTGTGAAGCGCCGGTGCTCGCGCTCGCCGACTACATCGGCTCGACGAAGCAGCTGCTCGAGTACACGCAGTCGAGCGCGAAGCAGAAGTTCATCGTGGTGACCGAGGCCGGCATCATTCACCAGATGCAGCTGAAGAGCCCGGGCAAGACCTTCGTGCCGGCGCCGCCCGACAATGGCTGCGCGTGCAACGAGTGCCCGCACATGCGGCTAAACACGATGGAGAAGCTCTACCGCTGCATGAAGGACAAGACGCCCAACCTCGATCTCGCCCCGCCGCTGCGCGAGGCCGCGTATGCGCCGCTCAAGCGCATGCTGGAGTGGAGCTGAGCATGTACCAATTCATCTCGAAGCCCGCGTGGACGCTGGTCGACGCGAAGAAGGGCGACCTGCCGCCCGAACCGTACGTGGCGCTCCAGAGCCCCGCCGCGTCACCGGAGATCTTCTCGAAGGCGCTCGCGCGCGTGGAGTACCGCACGGGCACACTGGTCGCGCGCATCGAAGAGGCGACGGCCGGCGCGAAGGGGCAGGTGCCGGTGTTCAAGCCCCCCAACGATCTGCCCGCGCTGCTGCGTACGGCCGATCAACTGCTCACGGTCGCCCGACAGCAGGCTGGAGCGCGGGCGAGCGTGTGGCGCTGCACGTGTGGCACCCGCTACGCCGTTCCCTTCTCGCTGATGCGGCCGGTGTCGATTCGCTGCGAGCGCTGTGGCCACACGCTCGATCTCGACCCGACCGCGGCGGGCGAGTCTCACATCGCCGACCCGATCACGGCCGAGGTGAACGAGTACCGCAAGGCCGTGTCGGCGCTCTTCCGAGAGGCGATGGCGCGCGGCTGGCCGGTGCTGGTGTCGAAGGTGGAGTCGTAGTCTTCGATGCGCCGAAGCACCCTCGATCTCATCCGCTGTCCGTCGTGCAACGCGGGCAGTCTCGTTCCTGACGACGACATCGCAGAGCCCGCGCTCATCTTCGGGCCGGTGCGCTGTCTGGGGTGCCGCTCGACGTGGGCGGTGCACGAAGGCCTCATCGATCTCGCGCCCGATCGCCAGAAGGTGAAGGGCCTGCAGCAGGCCATGGAGCTGCCGTGGGTGGCGCGTTCGTGGGAGCGCTACGTGCGGCCAGCCGTCGACGCGGTGCTGACGCGCGGGCAGCTCGATCGCGACAGCGAGTACGTGGCCATGCGCTCGATGCTGGGCACGCCGAACGGGCCGGTGATCGATCTCGGCTGCGGGCCGGGGTTGTTCCTCAAGAAGCTCGTGCGCGATCTGCCGAACGTGAGCGTGATCGGCGTCGATATCTCGCGGCCGATGATCGAGGAGGCGATGGCGCAGTTTCGCGAGCTGCAGCTTGCCGCCGATTTCGTGCGCGCCGAAGCGCCTCCCCTGCCCTTCTTGAACGCGTGTCTCGGCGGAGTGCTCGCGAGCGGCATGGTGCACTTCGTTGAAGATCTCGGCGGCCTGTTGACCGAGGCGCGCCGAGCCCTGAAGCCGCGCGGCAAGTTCGTGGCGAGCACGTATGACTCGTCCGGCCCCGCGAAGCGGCTGCATCAGAGCGCCGGGCTGTTTCCCCGCAGCGAAGACGAGCTCAAGCGCGCAGCCGAGGGCGCCGGGTTCATCAAGTTCGAACGCATTCGCACCGGGCCAGTGATGGTCTGGAGCGCGGAGCTTCCATGATGAGCATCGGGCTGGGTGAGCTGTTGGTGATCGCGGTGATTCTGGCGATGCCTGTGCTCGCCGTTCTCGGCATCGTGCTCCTCGTGAAGGGCACGAAGGACAAGACGAACCTGGGCATCAACTTCACGATCCCCAGCGCGTGCCCGAAGTGCGCGGCTCCGTTGCCCGCCGTGCGGGTGCCGAAGAACTTTCGCCAGATGATGTTCGGCGGGTGGACCTGCTCGGGCTGCGGGGTCGAGCTCGACAAGTGGGGCCGCGAACTCACGAAGTGAGCGGAGCCGGAGTCATCTGGGTTCCTCCGCCTTCCAAGGTCGGACTCGTTCGAGGGCGCAGACGGGTTCGTCCGAAAGCACGAGACTGTGATCGCACTGATCACCGTCCCATCGGGAGCGGTCGACGCGCCTGCGGCAACACGATCTCACTCGCTGAACTCAGCGTTCGAGCGGCTTCAGATCGAAAACTGGTTGGGGTGACCGACCCGCTTAGATGAAGACGCCGCCACGAGCATCGTGACGAGCGGTCTCAGGCAGGCGGGTCTTCTCGGAGCTGCCCTTCAGCGACTCGAGCATCGTCGGCTTGGCGTGCGCTCCACAGTTCTTGCACTTGCACTGACCGCGGGGGCACGTGCAGTCCGCCGCGCTCTTGCAGTTGCAGGTGGCCGAGGTGCGCTCACCCAGCATCGGGCGATCAATCGGAGACGCGAACGCGAATGAGGCAAAGCCCATCGAAACCGCAGCAACCTTGATGAACGATGACGTGCGCATGAGGCGTCCTTTCTCCGACTGGTGTGCGACCTACATCACCCCCGAGGTGCTTGCCAAGTGCAGCCAAAGCAAAGAAGGTCCGCCGCCTTCGTGACGCCCGCCCTGCTACGCCTGACGCCAACCCACTGGGCCTGGATTGTGGCCTTACTCTGCGGGGTTGCGCCGCTGTTCGCGACCCAGGCCCTGCCGCTCGTCGACCTGCCGCAGCACCTGCACCTCATCTCGGTGCTGCACCGCCTCGACGATCTCTCAACGCTCTTCCCCGACGTCTTCGAGCGTCGCGTTCAACTGACGCCGTACCTTGGCTACTACTACGTCGTCTCGTGGCTGAACTGGCTCCTGCCGCTCGAACTCGCGAACCGGCTCTTCCTCGCCGCGTACGTCGCGGGTCTGCCGCTCTCGCTCGCGTTCCTGCTCAAGACGCTCAAGCGCCCGACGTGGCCTGCGCTGCTCTCGATTCCCTTCGCGTACGGAGACAGCTTCGCGTGGGGCTTCTTGAACTACTGCACCGCGCTGCCGCTCGCGTTCCTCACCTGCGCGTTCTTCGTGCGCACGATCGAAGACGCGCCCAGGCGACGGAATTGGGCCATCGCGCTCGGAGCCGCGCTCGTCTCGGTGCTCCTCTTCCACGTGCAGGTGTTCGCCTGGCTCGGCGTCGCCCTGCCCTTCCTGCTGCTGACGACTCCGGCCCCCGAAGGCGTGAAGCACTGGAGGTCGCGCGTGCCCGCGATTCTCGGCGTGCTCCCAGGTGTGCTGCTCTTCATCGCGTGGATCGGGCTTCGCGTCGGTGAGCCGGCGGAGATCGCTCCGGGCCAGCCGTGGAAGTCGTGGGGCCCGATGCTGTCGAAGGAGAACCTCGCGTGGAAGACGTTCGATCAGAACCGCGACGAGTTCCTTCCGACGCTGGGCAACATGCTGCCCGATGGCAGTGATCAGCTCGCGGTGAAGGTCGCCTTCGCGCTCGCGGTGCTGGGCGTCGTGCTCGCGCTCGCCACGGGTCGTGATCAGAAAGACGGCGTCGTAGCGCGCTGGAGAATCGTCGGGCTCGCGGGGCTCGGCGTGCTGCTCTACTTCGCGCTGCCCTTCGATATTCGCGGGTACATGTACTACCTGAACACGCGCTACGCGCACCTCGCGGCCGCGCTGATCGTCGCGTGTGTTCCCCCACTCAAGAAGGAGTGGACCGATCGCACGGTGTGGCTCGGCGTCGCGCTCGCGGCGCTGACGGCCTGGCCGCTGTGGAAGGGCTTCAAGGAGTTCGACGCCGAGTCGAAGCCGCTCGCCGAACTCGCCGCCGATGCTGCTGCGAAGCCGCGCGTGATGGGCCTCGTCTTCGCGCCGGGCTCTCGCGTGATGACGCACCCCGTGTACCTGCACGCGTCGACGGTCATCGCTCGCGAACGTGGTGGCCTCACGAACTTCTCGTTCGCGCTCACGCCGCACTCACCGCTCAAGTACCGCGGAGAGCCGCCGCCGACGTTCCCCAGCGAGTGGGACCCGCGGCCCTGGTCGCAGTACGCGAGCAGCTACGATCACTTCCTGGTGCGGGGCGTTCACCCCTCGCAGCTCTTCGGCGCGCGGCTCGACTCCGACTTCTTCATCGCCGGCCAGCGCGGAGACTTCTTCCTCGTTCGAAGGCGCTGACCTTGTAGATTCCACCGTCATGAGCGACTTCCTCTCGATGACGGCGGCACAGGTCGAAGCCCTTCCCGAAGCGAAAGCGGCCGAGGTGCTCGCGGCGTGGGTGAAGGCGAAGCAGACGTCACTGCCCGAAGCGCTGGTGCAGTCCAAGTCGAAGCCGCACGCGAAGCTCGCGAAGAAGGCGCTCTACCAGCTCAAGTCGGGTGGAGCCGCCGTCGCCGACGTGAAGCCGGCCACCACCGACACCGTCGCGCCGCTGCCCTCGAAGGAAGACGACGCGATGCTGGGCACGATGTCTCCCGTGCTGGGCACTGGCGATCGCGCGCTCTTCTTCGCGCGCCCGCTGCGCAACGCCGGCGGCATCGAGATCTACCAGGCGATCATCAGCGACGAGTTCGGCATCGTGCAGTTCGATCGCGCGCAGACGAACCGCGCGACCTACCGCACGCGCATCAAGGAGCTCCGCGCGCAGACCGACATGTCGCTCGTCTTCGTGCCGCTCGAGCGCATCGTCGAAGAGCTCGGCCGCGCGATGACGCTCAACGATCGCAGCCGCACCAACATCCCCGCCGAGATGGCTGACGGCCTCACCCGCCTCGGCGTGGTGCCGCTCGACCCCGACTGGAAGGTGCCTCCGCTCGAGAGCGGTGACGCGAAGGCCATCGCAGCCTCCGCAAAGCTGCATGACGAAGCCGAGATCAAGCAGTGGATGCCGCCCGAGAAGGACCTGACCGCGATGGCCGATCACGCCGCCGAGGTGAAAGACGACGCCGCGAAGCAACAGGCGAAGGCGGCCGAGCTCGCTGCTGCGTTCTTCACGCCCGCGCTGCGACAGATCTACGGCCGCCGCGTCTGGTCGATGGGCGAGCTGTTCGAGGCGACCAACCGCGCCGAAGCCGCAGCGCTCGCTCGCGCCACCGCGCGCCACGTCTTCCACACAGCCGAGGGCTCGCCCTTCGCCACGCAGCTCTTCGTGAAGGCGTTCGAGCTGGCCTCGAAGCCCAACCCGGCCGACCTGCTGAAGGATCTGCTCGCCAAGGCGCCGGCAGCTCCGAAGCTGGCAGCGCCCGAGCTGAAGTAGCGCCTCACCGCGGGGCTTCAGCTGAAGACGTCACGGCAGTTCAGCGCAGCTTCGAGACGGTGTTGCGGTTGCCGTTGCTCGACACCTTCGGGTTCTTGCCCTTCGCACCAGCCGCCCACTGAATCTGGTTGGAGTCGCCGTTCGCGGTGATGGCCTGAACCGAGTCGATGGTGATGCGGTTGCGCGCGCCGTTGACGTGCAGGTCCTTGCAGGGCCCGTGGAACGTCAGCACGTTCGAGTCTCCGTTGACGATGATCTGCTGATCGGCGCCGCAGGTGTGCTCGAGCGTGCGGCTGTCGTCCTGAATCACCAGATCCTCGTCGTCATCACCGACCTCGGTCGCGGGTGCCGGCTGCACGACGACGGCTGGTTGGGCTGCGGGCGCAGGTGCATTCACCGTCACCGTTCCCGGCTTCGTCTCGACGCGCACCGCCTGGCCGTCGGTCTGCACCGTCGTCTGCCCCGCCTTGACGTTCACCTTCCCCGACTTTCCGGTCTTCACCGACGTGCCCTGAGCGTTGACCTGTACGGCAGTGCCTCCGGTCTCGACCTGCACCTCGCCGGAGCCGGTCTGAACCTTCACCTGCTGCGCGAGCGCGACCGTCGACGTGAGGAAGATGAGAGTGACGAAGAGAGTCCGCATGGCATGCCTCCGGTGGGGTTCCCGACAAAGGGTGCCACCCTCGACGACGCCGGTGTGAACTTCTTCACGACTCGAAGACGGTAAGCCACCCGTCGGCTTGCACGCCCTCGTTCGCCAGCGGCACGGGCTGGTCGTGCTCGTCCAAAACCGTGACTTCGATCAAGGCGCCGACGGGCCGAACGAGCTCGATCGTGAGTGGCTCGATCAACTGCGCCAGCGAGGTCGAGGCGATGATCGGCGACTGGCCTCGAACGCGCACGGCCACCCTCCAGGCGCGGTACGGCGGCGCGCTGCCGCGGTTGTGAAGCAGCACCTCGAGGCGATTCTGCGAGCGAACGACCTGATGAACGTACGGCCGCGTGCCCGACAGCGAGAGGTACTCGTCGACGGCCGGCCGATACGCCGCAGGCACGGGCCGGCTCTTGTTGTTGATGAACGAGACGTGGTGCTCGAGCGCCCACTTCATGAGCCACCGCACCTGCGCGACGTCGTAGCCGAGCACACCCCACGCGCTCATCTCACCGCACGTCTCCACCGCGACCGGAGCCCGCTTCCACGCCTCGAACGCGCCTGCCTTCTCGAGCTGCTGCTCGTAGAAGTCGTCATGGTGGTTCCAGCCCTGGCGAAGGTCGCCCCAGCAATCGGCTCTCCACCCGAAGCCGAGCGCGAGCGCTTCTTTCAGCGGAGCGCCGTCGTCTTCGACCGCGCCGATCTGCATCAGTACCGGCGTGCGTTTGAACGCCTTCGAGAACGCCTGGAAGATTCGCGTGCGCGCGCTGGCCGAGGGCATCGCGGTGCCTGCGTTCGCGTAGGCCCACTCGCCCGCGTCTCCGACGAACCCGATGTCGACGTGATCGAGGCGTTCATCGCCGTCGTAGCGGGCGCCGAGCGCAGCCACCGTGCGCTCCATCGCCTCGAGGAACTGCGGCGAGTCGTAGTCAGGGCTGAAGGAGCGCGCACCGTCTCTTCGTGCGCCCCAGCTGCCTCCTTCAATCCACTCTGGCACGCGTCGAGCGCCGCCCTCTTCGGGCATCACGCGAAACGCGAAGCGTTGGCCGTCGGCCGTGGCGCTCTGCATCGCGGCGTCGATCAGCTCGAAGCGCACCGCACCGGCGGCGGGCTCGAGCTCGTTCCACCAGAAGCGGTCGTAGCGAACGGGGGAGCGCGGGTGTTTGTCAGCAGACAGCGCCGAGCCGGTGGTGTGGAAGCTCGTGAAGCCGTGGCGCGCGTCGGGGAGTATCGCGTTCGACTCCACGCCGCAGAAGGTGTCGGCGCCGGCGACGCACACTGGCAGTGATGGTCTCGACGACAGGGCGCCCGGCTCGAGTCGATGACCGACGGGGGCCTCACGACAGCCCACGGCCAGCGCTCCCAACAGCAGCAGGTGTCTCACGCTCACCCCAGACCGACACCGCGGCGCTGGAAAACGGAAAACGTCACAGACAGGGCACGTCGATGGTGACGCCGTCACGAGACGCCGGAATGTCTGGCGAGATCTCGAGCGTGCGCGGCTTCTGCTTCTTCTTCGGGGGGCACACGTAGCGAACGCCGACTGGCCCGGGAGGCAGCTCGACCGCAGCGCCCAGCGCGATCGCCGTGCCCGCGACCGTCACCTTCGTGCCCGCCTGCCCACGGAACGTCACCTTCACGATCGAAGGTGGCGGCGGAGACTGCACGGGCTCCACGGCCTTTGGCTTCTCGGCGACGGGCTTCTGAACGGGCTTCGGCTTCGCGGACGATGGCCAGAAGGCCCAGGTGAGCAGCCCGACGGCGATCACGCCGAGCGCGATGATGAACCCCACGGCCACGCGCCGGTTCCGCGTGACGGCGCTGTCTTCGAAGCTCGCCATGTCGACGGTGGCGATGTGATCTTCGATGTCGAACGACTCTTTCGCGCGCTTCTGCTGCGTCGAGGTCTGGCGGCGGGGCCGCGAGGGTCGCTGGGGCCCGGGGTTCTGAGGAATGGGCAGCTGGTTCGCCGTGCGATCGTCGCGCTCGCGTGGGTCCCGCGTCGGCCCCGTCACGTCGTCAGGAATGGGCGGGGGCGGCCTTCGCGTCGGCGGCACGAGCAGCTTCTGGGGCGGTGGCTGCGAGACGGTCGAGACCGAGGGATCACTCGGCACGTCGTTGATTGGCGGGTGCTCGCCCGTGGGCTCGAGAAACGCGACCACGTCACCCGTCTTCATCTCGGTCGGGCCAGACAACGAGATGCGGGTCGGGCCGAACTCCATCGAGTCCTTCTCGAGCACGGGCGCGAGCGTGGGCTCACTGCGGCCGATGTTCGTGCGTTCGGGTTCGAACGAAGGGTCGATCGGAGGCAGGGTCGGAGCCGAGATGCTGGGCGCCTGGAACGGCGCGGTCGCGATCGCGTCGCGGCCCGCCTTCGGCTTGATGGGCTCGGTGATCTGCGGCTCTTCACGCACCGGCGGGCCCGGCTTCTCGGCTGCCTTTCGTGGGCTCACCGCGCCGGGGATCGAGACCGTGCGATCATCGTCGTCATCGCCGAGCTTCTGGAGCTTCTTCTTCGGCAGCGGCGGCGCGGGAATGGTCGGCTGCGCCTGCGTCTGCGCGTTGGGCGGCACGTAGACGCTGGTGCGCTCGTCGTCGTCGCCGAAGAGGTCGGCCATGTACTGGCCGACGTCGTCTTTCGTGGTGGGCGCCTCGACCTGAATGAAGCCGTCGAGCGCGGCGCGAATCTCTTCGGCCGACTGGTAGCGCTTGTCGCGGTCCTTCTCGAGGCACCGCATGATGATGCGCGAGAGCGAGATCGGGTAGCCGGGCACCACCGTGTGCGGCGGGTCGGGGTCCTCCATCCGAATGGAGTAGATCACCGCCTCGGTGGTGTTCCGATAGAACGGGCTCTTCCCGACGGTGAGCTCGTACAAGAGCGTTCCGAGCGCGAAGAGATCGGCGCGGTGATCGAGCCGGTCTTGCGTGAGCTGCTCGGGTGCGAGGTAGAGGAACTTGCCCTTGATGACGCCCGGCTTCGACCGGCTCATCCACGCGGTGGCCTTGGCGATGCCGAAGTCGACGAGCTTCACGTCGCCGCGGTAGCTGACCATGACGTTCTGCGGGCTGACGTCGCGGTGAATGATGCCGAGCGGCTTACCGTCGGTGCCCGGCCGCTGGTGGGCGTGGTGAAGGCCCTCGCAGAGCCGCGCGATCACCCACGCGCCGATGCCGGGCGGAATCGGAGACTCGCGCTCCTGCTCCTTCAGCAGCACCTTGCGCAGGTCGATGCCGTCGACCCACTCCATCGAGATGAAGGTCGAGCCGTCGAGGCGGCCGAGCTCGAAGACCTCGACGATGTTCGGGTGGTGCAGCTGCGCTGCGATGCGCGCCTCGTCGAGGAACATCTTGAGGAACTCCACCTCTTCCGCGAGGTACGGGAGAATTCGCTTCAAGACGACCATGCGGTTCGAGCGCGTGTCCTTCGCGAGGTAGAGCTCGGCCATGCCACCGACCGCCAGCCGCTTGAGCAGCAGGTACGGGCCGTAGGGCACGGCGTTCTGGGGGCCTTCCGTGGCGATGCGTCACTCCCCTGCGTCGAAGGGCTGAAGCCTAGCCTCCCATGGGGCGTTGCGTGATTTCGTTGACGGGTCGCGATGGGAGGGCCGCTGTGAAATGGTCCGCCTCCATGCCCCCGCTCTTCTCCCGCGTCGCGCTCGCGACCGTTCTGTTCGCCTTCCCCGCATCGGCCCACTTCTGGCTCGAAGCACCACCCGCCACGTTCGATCAGGCCGCGCCGTACGGAGACCCGCAGAAGACGGCGCCCTGTGGCCCGACGGGAGCCGGCACGCCGACGAACGCGGTCACCACGGTGACGGCCGGCGACATGGTCTCGATTCGAATTCGCGAGACGATCTTCCACCCCGGGCACTACCGCGTCGCGCTCGGGCTCAACGGGCCCGGCGATCTGCCCGCGGCTCCCCCAGTGACCCCGACCGGAACCGACGCGTGCGCGAGCACGACGATTCAGGGCACGCCGGTGTTCCCGGTGATCGCCGATGGGCAGCTTCGGCACTCCATGCAGTTCGGCGGCGCGCAGACGTTCTCGGTGCGCATTCCCGAAAACGTGAGCTGCACCAACTGCACCCTGCAGGTGCTCGAGTTCATGTCGTCACACGGAGCGCCGTGCTTCTACTACCACTGCGCGACCCTCACGATTCTGCCCCGCGACGCAGGCAGTGGGGCCGTCGACGCGGGCACGATGACAGGTGATGCAGGAACGACGAACGACGCAGGGAGCGGCGCACCCATCGCCGACGCAGGGCACGTGCATGACGTCGATGGCGGCGTCGACCCGATGCAGATGGGTGGCTGCGGCTGCACTTCGGTGAGCGCGGCCCCGTTGCTGCTGATGCTCGCCGCCCTGTTCGCGTTGTCGTTTCGCCGGGCCTGATCTCGCCGAGGCCCGGCAAATCAGTACTTGTAGAAGCCCTCGCCCGACTTCTTCCCGACCTTCCCGGCGCGCACCATCTTCTTGAGCAGCTGCGGCGGGCGGAACGTCGGGCTGCCGGTCTCGGCGTAGAGGTACTCCGCGATGGCGAGGCGAACGTCGAGGCCCACGAGATCGCCCAGCTCGAGCGGCCCCATCGGGTGGCCGTAGCCGAGCTTCATCGCGCGATCGATGTCCTCTGCCGACGCGACGCCCTCTTCCAGCATGCGCGTCGCCTCGAGCCCCAGCGCCACGCCGAGCCGTGACGAAGCGAAGCCCGGCGAGTCCTTCACGACGATCATCTCTTTGCCGAGCACCGCGCCGTACGCCTTCGCGCGGGTCACCGTCTCGTCGGTCGTCTGAAACGCGCGCACCACCTCGAGCAGCTTCATGAGGTGCACGGGGTTGAAGAAGTGCAGGCCCACGACGCGCCCGGGGTTCGTCGCGGCCGCCGCGATCTCGGTGAGGCTCAGTGAGCTCGTGTTCGACGCGAGGATCGTATCGCTCGGGCAGATCGCCGAGAGCTGCTTGAACAGGTCCTGCTTGAGGCTGAGCTTCTCGGGCGCGGCCTCGACGACGAGGTGGCATTGCGAGAGCGACTCGAGGAAGTCGGCGGTCGAGATGCGGGCGAGCGTGGCGTCGCGGGCCTCGGGCGTGACCTTCTTCTTCTCGACGCCGACGGCGAGGTTCTTCTCGATCTTCGCGCGCCCCGCCTCGGCGGCGGCTTTCGTCACGTCGTAGAGCACCACCTCGAAGCCGGCCTGCGCCGAGACGTGCGCGATGCCGTGGCCCATGGTGCCGGCGCCGATGACTCCCACTGCTTTCGCGTTGCTCATGCTCTGAACTCCTTCAGCCCTTCTTCTTCTTCTCGAGGAAGGCGGTCATGCGTTCGCGCTTCTCGGCGGAGTCGAACAGCAGCGCCTGGGCCAGCCGCTCGACCGGCTCGGCGTGCTGCTGCCGCGACAGCGCGTTGAGCGTCACCTTCGCGACCTGCACCGCCAGCGGTGAGTTCTTCGCGATCTGCAGCGCGATGTCCTTCGCGATCGACAGCGCATCGGAGTCGACGAGCCGCTCGAACAGGCCATACGAGAACGCCTCCTCGGCATCGAGGATTCGGCCAGTGAAGATCAGCTCCTTCGCGTGGCCGAAGCCCACCACCCGTGGCAGCCGCCAGGTGCCGCCTGCGCCCGGGAAGATGCCCAGCGACACCTCGGGCATGCCCACCTTCGCGGTCTTCGACGCCACCCGCAGATCGCACGAGAGCGCCAGCTCGAGACCGCCGCCCAGCGCGTAGCCGTCGATGGCCGCGATCACGGGGCGCGGAAAGTCTTCGAGCTTCTGGAACAGCCGCTGGTTGATGCCGAAGAACGCCTCGCGGTGCGTGCGCTCCTTCAGCTCGGCGATGTCAGCGCCACCCGCGAAGGCCTTGCCGCCCGCGCCCGAGAGCACGACGGCGCGCAGATCCTCACGCTCGGCCCAGGCGTCGAGCGTCGTGTGCAGCGCGTCGATGAGCTCGCGATTGATCGCGTTGCGCACCTCGGGCCGGTTGAGCTCGAGGTGGCCGATTCCGTCAGCGATGGAGGCGTTGAGAACGCCCATCGATCACTGCACCGAGCCCTGCAACTCGGTGCACTCGGTCGGGTACAGCACGTAGGTGAACTGGTTGTTCGCGAACGGCACCGAGCCGGCGTCGCGGGCGCTCCCGCAGTTCGCGTTCCCGATGCAGGGCGCGTGCGTGTACGTGTCCCAGATGCCCGTGAGGCCGTTGGGGAACGTCACGGTGCCGCCGTCGGCGGCGATCGCACGCCAGTCGCAGCGCACCGAGCCGCCGTCGCGCGTCTCACCAAAGGTGAAGAAGTTGTCGACGAGAATGCCGCCCGTGATCTCGAAGCCGTTGTAGCCGCTGATGCCGCCGTCGACGCCGATGCGCGTGAGCGGGAGCGGCGTGGCGTTGGTGAGCGTGACCGGGCCGGGAATGAAGACGCGCGTCGAGGCGAGCTCGGGGTTGGGCCGCGAGGTGCCGTTCATCGAGTTGCCGAAGCCCGGCATCGCCGTCACCGGCTGCGTCGAGAGCCCGCCGTCGACGACCTCGATCACCAGAATGCCGCCGTCGTTGCGCACGGCCGAGCTGCAGCCTTCGCCGAGGTGACGACGGTACCCGTAGCGATCCCACGTCGAGAACTGCGACTGGTAGAAGCCGCGAACGTTGACCAGCTCGCCGACTTGCGGCGTGTAGGTGCGCGGCAGATCCGTGTAGTCCTTTCGAATCCAGAGGCCCTGGCGGTTGTCGCGGGTGTCTTGCACCCAGAAGTACGCCTGGTGATCGCCCATGCCGCCGATGTTCACCTCGTCGATGGCGGCGATGACGACATCGCGAACCTCGACGTAGTCCTGACAGATGCGCGCGCACTTCGCGGCGGCGATCGAATAGTCCGAGCCGTTCCAGCCGAAGCCGTTGGGGCAGATGCCGCCATCGGAGGTCGTGCCTCCGCCCGTCGCCGAGCCGCCGCCCGTCGCGTTGCCGCCACCCGTCGCGTTGCCGCCGCCGGTCGCGGTGCCACCTGCACGACCACCAGCCGTCGAACCGCCACCAACTGCCGTTCCGCCACCCGAGCTGCTCGAGCCACCGCCGGTGAGGAGCGTCGTGCCCCCGCCCTTGCCGCCATCAGTTCCCGAGGGCCGAACCGGGCACGCCGAGAACACCGAGAGGACCACGCTCGCCATCAACAGGGTACGCATCATCATGGAGCAACCGCTTCTTTCGTTGAGCCGGCACGGCCTGCCAACCCGGTGGATTTTCCCGACCGCGACTTCTAGGAGGCGCGGCTGTACACGAGGCCCTCCAGCCCTTCAAGACACGGAGTCATCACATGCGCGCAGTCGGTTTCACCAGACACGGCGGCCCCGAAGTGCTCGAAGTCATTGAGCTGCCGACGCCCGAACCGAAAGCGCGTGAGGTGCGGGTGAAAGTGAAGGCGGTTGCGCTCAATCACCTCGACGTCTGGGTTCGAAAAGGGTGGCAGGGCCTCAAGCTCCAGCTGCCGCACGTGCTGGGCGCAGACATCTCGGGCGTCGTCGACAAGGCCGGCGCCGAGGTGCTCGACCTCGAGCCGGGCACCGAGGTCTGCGTGAACCCTGGCGTCTCGTGCGGCGTCTGCGAGCGCTGCCTCAAGGGCGAAGACAACCTCTGCCGTCAGTACACGATCCTCGGAGAGCACATTCGTGGCGGCTACGCCGAGTACGTCTGTGTGCCGCGCCAGAACATTCTGCCGAAGCCCAAGAAGCTGTCGTTCGAAGAGGCCGCGTGTCTGCCGCTCACGTTCCTGACCGCGTGGACGATGCTGGTGCGGCGAGCCCAGCTTCAGGCCGGCGAGACGGTGCTGATTCACGCCGCGGGCTCGGGCGTCGGCAGCGCAGGCATTCAGATCGCGAAGCTGCTCGGCGCGAAGGTGATCGCCACGACGTCGACCGAAGAGAAGGCGAAGAAGGCCCTGCAGCTGGGCGCGGATCACGTCATCAACTACGCGACGCACGACTTCGTCGACGAGGTGAAGAAGCTCACCAACAAGAAGCTCGTCGACGTGGTGTTCGAGCACACCGGCGCCTCGACCTGGGACAAGTCGATCGCGTGTCTGCCGTACGGCGGGCGACTCGTGACGTGCGGCGCGACCGCCGGCGGCGACGTGAAGCTCGACCTGCGCGTGCTCTTCTACAAACGCATCTCGCTGCTCGGCTCGACGATGGGCTCGAAGGGCGACCTGTTCCGCGTCATGCAGCTCGTCGACGAAGGAAAGTTCAGGCCGGTGCTCGATCGGGTGCTGCCGCTCGAGAAGGCCGCCGAGGCGCATGGCCTGCTGAGCGATCGCAAGTCGTTCGGGAACGTGGTGCTGACGCCATGAACGACTGCTTCGTGGTGGACGCGGTGCGCACGCCGATCGGGAAGCTCCGCGGAGCGTTGAAAGACGTTCGGCCCGACGATCTCGCGGCGCTGGTGATTCGCGCGGTGGTGGAGCGCACGAAGCTCGACACATCGACGATCGACGAGCTGTACCTGGGCTGTGCGAACCAGGCCGGTGAAGACAACCGCAACGTCGCGCGCATGGCGGCGCTGCTCGCCGGGCTTCCCCAGTCGGTTCCGGCCGGCACGGTGAATCGCCTGTGTGGCTCGGGGCTCGAGGCGATCATTCAGGGCGCGCGCATGATTCGGCTCGGTGAAGCCGATGTGGTGATCGCTGGCGGGGTGGAGTCGATGACCCGCGCGCCGTGGTCGATGCCGAAGCCGGCCGACGGCTTTCCCAGCGGCAAGCTCGAGGGCTACGACACCGCACTCGGCTGGCGGTACCCGAACCCGAAGCTGGCGGCGATGTTCCCCCTCGAGCAGATGGGTGAGACCGCCGAGAACGTCGCGGAGCAGTGGAAGATCGCGCGCGACGACCAGGATCGGTTCGCCCTCGCCTCCCATCAGAAGGCCGTCGCTGCCCAGAAGGAAGGCCGCTTCGCCGCCGAGCTGGTGAACGTCGAGCTCGCCCAGAAGAAAGGAGCGCCCATCGTCGTCTCGCAGGACGAGCAGCCGCGCGCCGACTCGTCGCTCGAGAAGCTGTCGAGCTTGAAGGCCGCGTTTCGTGACGGGGGCTCGGTCACCGCAGGCAACTCGTCGTCGCTCAACGACGGCGCGTCGGCCGTGGTGTTGATGAGTGAGCGGGCGCTGAAGGGCCGGGAGCCGCTCGCCCGCTTCGTCTCGAGCGCAACCGCCGGCGTCGATCCCCGCACCATGGGCATCGGGCCTGTTCCTGCCTCGAGGAAGGCGCTCGCAAAGGCAGCATGGGACGTCGGCTCGGTCGAGCTCATCGAACTCAACGAAGCGTTCGCAGCGCAGTCCCTCGCCTGCATTCGTGAACTCGGTCTCGACGAAGCGAAGGTGAACGTGAACGGTGGCGCCATCGCGCTGGGTCACCCGCTCGGCATGTCGGGCGCGCGCATCACCGCCACCCTGCTCCACGCCATGAAGGCGCGCGGGGCCAAACGGGGCCTGGCGTCGATGTGCATCGGCGTGGGTCAGGGAATCGCGGCCTGCTTCGAGCGGCCGTGAATGAAAGCTGGTTGTGTCCGTCGCGAGGCGTGCCCAGAGTCCGCGGCGATTCGTTCCACCCAACCACAGGAGTGCATTCCATGATGAAGCGTCTGATCCTCGCCGTTGCCGTGTTGTCCTCCCTCGCGTTCGCCGACGACAAGAAGGGCGAAGAGAAGGGAAAGAAGGAGAAGGAGATGCCCGCCGCTGCCGCGCCCGCCGCCGCCGGTGAGAAGGCCGACCCGAAGGCCGCGAAGGCCGCCCGCGAGGAGAAGAAGAAGGCGAACAAGGCGAAGGCCGAGGAGCGCAAGAAGGCCGCGCAGGAAAAGTCGAAGGCGGCGAAAGACGGCGCGAAGGCGAAAGTCGACGCGGTCAAGGCCGAGCACAAGACGAAGACCGAGGCCGTGAAGACCGAGTGGAAGGCGAAGATCGACGCCGCGAAGGAAGCGGCCAAGAAGGCGGGCGAGGAGGCGAAGGCGAAGAAGGACCCCGCGTCGAAGGCGGCCGAGGCGAAGGCCAAGGCCGAGCTGAAGAAGACCGAAGCGCTCGCGAAGGTCGAGTCGTCGAAGGCTGCGGCGATCGCGGCGAACGCGCAGGCAAAGGCTGAGGCTGACGCGAAGCTCGAGCAGGCGATGGCGGGCGCAGAGGCCGACGCCGAGAAGGCGAACGCCGACGCCGAGCGTGAAGCGGCCGACGCTGACGCCGACGCCGAGTAATCAGCCCAGAGTCGCCGTTCGAAGGCCGCGCCCAGTCACGGGGTGCGGCCTTCTTCGTTGGTGCCAAGGAACAGGCGGAGCCGCTCGACCTCCTCGTCGAACGAGCGACGAAACGCGACCCCGCCGGGCGGCTTGCCCGACACGAAGCCCGGCTGCACGTCGAGCACGCCGTCGGCGACCTTCGCGTTCGCCCAGCCCACCACCTGATCTCGCCACAGCATCGGCATCGCGTAGTACCCGAGCTTTCGTTTCGGCGCGGGCGTGTAGGCCTCGAAGCGGTACGTCCACCCGAAGAAGATCTCGAAGCGCTGGCGATCCCACACGAGGGGATCGAAGGGGGCGAGGAGCTTCACCACGTCGTCGACCTCGCCGCCTCGCACCGCCTCACCTTGCGGCAGAAACCAGTCGACGCCATCGATCCGATGACTGGGGAGCCGCCGCTTCGCGCGAGCCAGCGCTGCTGTCCGAAGGTGGCTCCATTGAGGAACACCGCCGCGCAGGTAGCTCAGGAGCTTGCTCAAGCTCGTGGCGGGCAGCGGCGCATACTTGTTCACCACCGCGTCGATGAGCGCGTCGTGCGCCGCGAGCGGATCGGCCGGTGGCTTCGTGGGCTCGCGAACGGCGTAGAGCCGAATGCCGCCCTCACGACGCGCGACCCGCAGCAGTCCGCGATAGTGCAGCCCGTCGAGCAGCTGCGTACTCACGTTCGAGCGGCCTCCGAACCAGTTGGTCGCCTTGCCGAGCCCGAGCGCTGTTTCGAGCTCACGAGGGTGCACGACGCCGCGCGCACGCACTGCCTCGAGCACCAGGTTCGCCTTGCGCCACTGCGCTTTCGTCCACTCCCGGCGAGGCGTGCGCGGGTGCATCAGGGCGTGGAGCTCACGCGTCACGAAGCCAGCGTTGACGAAGAAGTCTTCTTCGATGGGCAGCGTCGGGTACTTCCGCTCGAGATCACCCGCGCGATAGCCGACGACACGGTGACGAAGCGTCAAGTCCTGCGCGCGCGCCGGTGCCCGAATCGGGTCGGCCTGCACGAACCCGAGCCGAGTGAGGGCTCGAGGCAAGCTCGTGGGGCGGAAGAACGTGCGCGAGAGCGCGAACCGCCGCACGTCGGCCAGCGATGGAGGTAAACGCGCCACGAGCCTCCAGTACTCCGAAGCCCTGCGCCTTCGCGAGTGCCGTCTACTGGAGATTGGCTTCGAGCTTCTTCGCCTCGGCCACCATCGGGTGGTTCGGCGGGGCGTCGCGGATGATGGCGTGCACCAGCTCGAGGGCCTGCTGCTTCTTGCCCAGCCGCGTGAACGCGAGCGCGGTGTTGTACGGCACGCGCCACTCGTTCGCCGGAGCGAGCTTCGCCGCCCGCTGGAGCAGCGTGAGGGCCTCGCCGTACTTCGCGGCGACACTGCCCTCGAGGAACGAGGTCGCGAGGTTCACCAGCGGCCGCCAGTTGTCCGGCGCAGCGTCGATGGCCTTGCGGTACGCCGCCTCCGCCTTCTCGGGCAAAGGCACTGCCGCGTAGAGGTTGCCGAGCACGAAGTGCGCTTCCCACTGCGCGGGGTTCTTCTCGAGCAGCTGCTTCGCCACGCGCTCGGCCTTCTCGAAGTCTCCGACGAGCATCGACAGGTTGGCGAGGTTCAGCCACGCCTGCTCGTGCTGCGGCGCCACCTTCAGCTCCCGCTCGAGGTACGCCACTGCGCCCGGGGCATCGTCGAGCATCATCGTCGCAGCGAGCGCCTTCTCGAGCAGCGCGGGGTGATCGCCGCACGCCTTCAGGCCGAGGTCGAGCATGTCGCGCGCGGCCTCGAACTCCTTCAGCTCGAAGAGCACGTCGCCCAGCGTGGCCCACGCGTCGACGTTCTTCGGCGCAAGATCTTTCGCCTTCTCGAGCGCCCGCAACGCCAGCCGGTGTTGCTTCCCAACGCGATACGCGAGCCCCAGAAAGAGGAAGCCGTCGGGGTTCGTCGGAGCCAGCCCCGTCGCCTGCGTGAGCGCGGCGACGGCCTCTTGCGCCCTGCCCTGCGACGCGAGGAACCGGCCGAGGTTGAACTGACAGAGGAACGAGTCGGTCGCCAGCTCGGCGCCCTTCTTCATGGCGTCGAGCGCCAGCTCGTTCTCGTTGAGGCTCTCGTGCACGAGGCCGACGAGCGTCCACCCGAGGCCGTGACGCGGAGCGAGCCGCACCGCCGCCATCGCGTGCACCTTCGCGGCGTCGAGCTGGCCGGTGAAGAGCGCCACCCGCGCGAGGCCCTGGTACGCCTCGGCGACCGACGGGTTTCGCTCGAGCACGGCTTCGTAGAGCGTCGCCGCCGAGTTCACGTCGCCCGCCGCCAGCTTCGCGTCGGCCGACTGCAACTTCGCCAGGGAGTCGGCGCGAGAGCCCTTCGCCTCTTCGTCTTCGCGGAAGAGCTTCTTCGCCTCGTCGTAGGCGCCAGCCTTCAGCGCTCGTTCGGCTCTTTGAAAGCGATCGGAATCGGCCATGGGGACCACAGCATCACCATTGGGGGAGTGAAGAAAGGAGGAGTCAACCGGACGAACTCACGCGGAATCGACGGCGTGGGAGAGGGAGGGTGCAGCCAGCGTGAAGCCCAACGCGCCGTCTTGCCGACCGCCGCCGTCGCGTCCCAGAAGTCGACCTTGCCGTCGTGGTTCACGTCGGCTGCGTTCTTCACCAGCTGGCCGATCTGCCGAACGTCGATCTCGACCGTCGCGGAGCCACCGAGGCCGACGCCGAGCGCCGCTCCGACGCTGCCGCCGATCTTCAGCTTGCCGTCTTCGTAGCCGATGATGCCCGAGGCCCGCGCTTCGGCGCCCGCGCTCGCGTAGCCGCTGGCCACCACCGCGAAGGGCCCAGCCGAGAAACGAACTTCGCCTTCGATCTTCGCGACCGCCGAGGCGCCGACTTCACCCTTCGCGATGGCCGTCGGCGGATCGATGGTGACCTGCACCGTGCCAGTGGCTTCGGCGACCGCTTCAGCCGAGGCGCGCGCGTGGCCGTCGACCGCTGCGTTCATCTCGACGCCGCCGATGGTCACGCTCTGCGTCTGCGCATGGCCGTTGACTTCAGCCTCGACCGACACGCCGACCTTCGCGTTCACCGAAGCGTTGAGGCCGTTGAGATCGAGACGCCCCTGCGCGTCGACGCTCGCCCGCGCTTCGGCCTTCACCCGCGCGTCGTAGCTCGCCTCGCCGAACCGGCCCGAGACGCGGCCAGACGTCTGCGCGGTGACGCTCGCGACCGCTTCACGGCTGAACTGCCCGCTCACGCTCTTGCCGTCGAACTGCGCGCTCTGCTGGCCGCTCACGCCGTACTTCGCGACGACCGAGCCGTGTTCACCCTCGGCGAGCGTCTTCTCGTGCATGCGCGAGGGGTCGACTTCTCCCGACCACTCCGCGGGCTCGAGGCCCATCCAGTCGAGCACCTTGCCGGCGCGCTCGGAGATCTTGTCGGCCCGCGCGGCGATCTTCGACGCATCGGCCTCGCGCTCGTGGAGCACGCTCTTGTTGACGCTGGTGCCCTTCTTCCAATCGGCGCCACCGCCCAGCGTGAAGATGCCGTCTTCGTACGTGGTGGACGACGCGGTCTCGAGCTCCGACCCGTTCGCCCGCTTCTCGTTGCGCGTCACCGTCTGCTCGCCCTGCTGCCGAACGGTGGTGACGTCAGAGGCCGTGTGCACGTTGCCGCGCGAGTCGCTCGACTTCGAGTGCGTGGCGCGGCGGGTCGCGTTCTCGACCGTCTGCTCGCGGCGGTCTTTCGTGATGCCGTAGACGTCGGCGCTCTTCGTGGTGACGGTGGTGCGCTCGGTGTCACCCTTCTGCGAAATGGTCTCGAGGCGCGAGTCGCTCGAACGGCGGCCCAGCATGTCGGTGCGCTCGGTGAACTCGCTCGAGGTGTCGCGGCCGGGGCGGGTCGTCTGCTTCGAGTACTCGAGCGTCGACTCGAGCAGCTTGCCTTCCGACTTCGTGAGCGTCTGGTTCGTCTCGACGCCGTGGCGCTGCGACGACTTGCGCTTCGTGACAGTGCCGTCTTCGGCCGTCGTCACCTCGGCCGAGGTCGACTTCTCGAGGCGGGCCACGTCTTGCGCGAGCCGCTTCGACGCGGCCCGCTTCTCGGCCGCCGCCGTCTTCGCCGCCTTCGCCCTGGAGTTGACCCGAACCACGCAGATCTCCTTGAAGAACCCTCAGGAGAATAATCGCCCAGCCGGGTGGGATGTTGTGCGCCGAGAAACCAGCTCATTTTACATCTGACGAGGAGAGCCCAACCCCAGCAGCCAGTTGGAGCACCTCGGCGACCAGGGCATCGGCACGCGCTCCGTGCCCCCAGACCTCGACGTCGAGCTCGTTGGTGGCCACCACGTCGGTGCGCTCATCCATCACGCAGACGCCGCTGCCATCAGCCAGCCTGAGGATCATGCCGGTCTGGTACTCGTTCAGATCGACCCTGAGGTGAATGGGCTCGGAGCCGGGGCCGAGCGTGTCGAGGGCCGCTTTGAAGGCGGCACCGCGGGTCGAGGGCGAGACGCTGAGCCGGCGGGTGACGAGCGGCTCGGGCGTCGTCTCGGCGATCACCCAGTCGAGGTACTTGCCGAAGCCGCGCTCGACTGGAACCTCGAGCACCTCGGGCACCTGATACGGGTGCAACGACTTCACGCGGGCGATGAGGCGCTCCACCAGCGCGGCCTGCGTCTTCATGACGAGCAACACCTCGGGCTCGTCGTGAATCGTGCCTTCCCAGCGGTAGATGGAGCGGATCTTCGGAATCAGGTTCGCGCAGGCGATGAGGCGCTCTTCGACGAGCGTGCGCCCCAGCGTTGCGGCGACGGGTTCATCGGGAGCCGTCACCAGCACCACCCGAACCGAAGGCTCGACGGCCTTCGCCTTCTTTCCCACTACAGCTTCACCTCGGAGGTGACGTTTCTTCCATCACTGAGCGTGACGACGACCTTCGCGACGACGCCTCTGACTCGCTCGGCGGCGCCCACGTCGAAGTGCAGGCCGTGATCTCCGACCTCGTGGGCCACGCTGCGCTGAGGTTGATCTGGCAGGTAGACGGCGGCGGCGGCGAAGCGATCCTGGCGACGGGGTTGAACCACCACCTGGACACGCTGCTTCGTGCGGAACACTAACAGCTTGAACTCGGTGCGCTCCTCGACGACCTCGGGAGCCTCTCTCGCCGTGCGCTCGACGGGCAGCTGCAGCACCGGAGCAACCTTCATCACGGGCTCGTCCTTCGTCAGCGCTGCGATCTCGAGATCGCCCTCTTCCATCGCCTTGAGCGCCAGCATCAGCTCGGGGTCGCTCTCGGCGGCTTTGCGAATCGCGTCAGCGTCGGCGTTGCTGGCCATTCCAAGGTCGAAGCGAAACAACTCGTCGAACCCGAACCGCCGCGTGCGCTTCTGCATCACCAGCTCGTGGGCCGCCTGGGCGCCTTTCGGGAGGCTGCCGCGGGCTTCACCACCGAGCACCTTCACCACCAGGTCGTGCTCGAGACCCGACTTCTCCGACAACCACCACGCGGCCGCGCGCCGCTCGGTGTCCAGAATCGCCAGCTCGTCACGGCGATCGGCGTTGAGCGCGGTGAGGCGGGTACAACACCTGCGGGCCAGCTCATCGGCGGCGGCGAGCTCGTGATTCAACCGCCCCAGCACAACCGTGGCGCCTGGCCGGCCCTTCGTACCCATTCGCTCGAGTGAGACTCGCGCAGACTCGAGCCGGTCGCGCGCCATCAAGGCCTGCATCGCCCACGTCGTCAGCGTCTTGCCGTCGGCGTCACTCTCGGGAATCGCGGCGTCGACGGCTTGATCGGCAGCGCGCTCGACCCGCGCCCGTACTTCGGCCGCTTTCACGCCATCGGCCCACGAGGAGAGACCCTTCTCGGGGAGCGCCGCGAGCGCCGCGTCGATGAGCTTCTCGTCGCAGGGCACCTTCGCGCGCCGACGGAGCAGATCGCCCGCGGCCTCCAGCATTCGTCCCACCACCGGGGCCGGGTCTCCGGGTCGACTCGCCGCTTCAAGCTCCGCTCTCAACGACTCGAGTTCTGCGATGCGGGCCTGATACTTTTCGATGGGCGAGACGGTCACGGCTGCTCCTCCTTGCGTGCTTCGAGCACGTACGACTTGAGCCACGCCTGCGCGCGGCTGACACGTTTGTACGAGTTGACGACGGTGATGCCGAGCTGACGGGCGACCTCTTCGTGATCGTCCATGTCCTGGTGGTGGTACAGATCCCACGCGGCGGCCTCGTTCGGGTGCTCTTCCTGGAGCTTCCTGAACGCGGCCCAGTACTCTTCGTTCGCTTCTTTGGCCTCGGCCTTCGCCGCTGAGAAAGCGACGGCGCGGTTGGCTTCGGCAAGCGACTCTTCCCGCTCGTCCTCTTCGTCTCCGCGCGGGCCTTCGGCCAGCTCTTCACGCTGGCGGCGATACCGATCGATCGCGCAGTGCTTCACGATGCGCAGAAAGAACGTCTTCGGCGAGGCGGCCTTGCCCGGCATCTGCTCGGACACACCGCGAAACTGATCGAGCCCACGAGACATGAACTTCGCGGCGGCGTCTTGAAACACTTCGTCGACGTCGTCCGGGGAGCCCCTCATGAACGCGCCCTGAACGCGCCGAATGACGGTGGTGGAGGGGTCTCTCCAGCGAAAGACGAGCTCTCCAAGCTGCTTCTTGAAGTCGCGGCCTTCGGCTTTACGTTTCGAAATGTCGGCGAAGAGTTCGTCGTCGTTGAGCATGGGCGAAGGCCGTCGACCATAGCCGCTCTGACGAACCCCCAAACCAATTCCTGACTGTGCTCAATCAGGAGTGGGATCAGGCACTTGGGCCTCGGTCAGGCCGCTCGTTCTTTCATCGGGGTGAGCAGGGTGACGCGGGCGACTTCGAGGGGCGCCTCGACGCCCTTGAGCCTGGCGGCGTAGCGCTCCGAGACGGTCTGGGCATCGATCAGCCCGTTGGTGATGGCCTGCTCGACGACGTTGGCTGGCACGACGATCTCGCCGGGCCGGGCCTCGTTCTGCAGGCGAGCGGCGACGTTGACGGTCTGCCCGAAGTAGTCGAGCACCTTGTTCGCGGTGGCGATGAAGCCGGAGCCGCCGAAGACGCCCAGCTTGAGCGAGGTGCGTGCCCCCTGAGGGTCGACCAACCGGAAGGCTTCGAAGTCCTTCAGCATGTCGCGCGCGCCAGCGATGGCCGCGAGCTCGTCGGGGAAGACGGCCATGACCGCGTCGCCCATCGTCTTCACCACCGAGCCGCCATGCTTCTCGATCGCCTTCGTGAGCACCTCGAAGTGCGCCTGCACGAAGCGAAACGCTTCGGCGTCTCCGGCGCGCGTGTACATGTCGGTGGAGCCGGTGAGATCGCTGAAGACGAGGGCGAAGCGCTGCACCGAGAGCGAGAGGCCGGGCCGGAGCACCTGCGACGAGAAGTCGCGGCGGAAGATCGGCAGCATCATCACGTCGCGCGCGGTGGCAGCGAGGCTGGCCCACGCCGCCTTCTCGAGCTTCACGTGCCGCTCCGACTCGCCGAGCGACTTCACCGAGATCTCGGCGCGCGGGCTCACCTGAAAACGCTCGGGCCACTCGACGCCCTCTTCGGGAATCTGGAACTGCGCCGGAGCGCCCTCCTTCGCCGCGACGAGCGCTGCCTTGCCGCCGCGCATGAAGAGGCGGAACAACCCTTCTTCGTCTGGCACCCGCAAGATGGCGGTGCCTGCCTTCGAGAGAATGGCCTGGCTCACCACGTGGGGCATTCGCGCGGGGCTGCCCACGCAGAACGGGCCCACTTCGACGACGCGAACGCCCTCGACGGGCCGGAAGGTGGCCTCGACGGCGTCATCGAAGTCGAGTCCGAAGCCAATCTCGCAGAGCTGACAGAAGCCGTGGGTCGTCAGCTCCTGCAACGAGTCGATCGACGACGCGCCCGTGCGACAGCTCGGGCAGACGATGTCCCACCGGAGCTGGAGCAGGCCAGCGCGCACCGCCAGCAGACACGCGGTCAGCACCTCGCGCCGCGGCGCCTTCCACTCGTCTGCCAGCTCGTAGGGTCTGATGCGCATGACGCGATCGTCGGGGGCCTGGGCGACGAGATCGACCAGCAGACGGCCCAGCTCGCCCGCGCCGCTCTCCCGCAGCAGGGCCGCAGCACGATCGAGTCGCTCCTGTTGAACGGGGTGAACTGGAGGGAGCGCTGGCGGCCGCCCGTTGCGAACGAGCGATTGATCGAGCAGCACGATCGCATCGACGAGCTTCTTGAGCGTCATCGAGGCCGAGAAGCGCACCACGGGAGCGAGGAAGACGCTGCGCGGCCAGAGCGTCAGCGTCACCGAGACGCGGCTGTTCACGCCTTTGGCTTCGGTGGCGTACGCGATGTCGAGCCGCTCCACGGGCCCCGACTGCATGTCGCGCCGCACCTTGAGCGACTTCATGAAGTCGAACTCGTAGGGCTTCTCCGCCCACGTCACCTCGAACCCACCGAGGCGGGTCCTCACGAGGTATCGCGCCGCGCTGCCAGCTGCGTTCGCGCCCGCGACCGCGAGCCGCTCATTGCCCATCGCCCGGTTGAGCGACTCGGTGTCGGACAGACCCTTCCAGATCGCGCACACGTCGCTCTCGCACTCGACCCACTGCTGGAGGACGATCTCTTTCGACACTCGAGACACCTTTCGAACGAGGTCAGACAGTGGATTGGAGGGCCGTCAGTTGCCCCCAGGACGGCGAGGGTACACTGCATGACAGCGTGCGCGAGCCTCCTACCCCTTCAATGACCCGCGTTGGCGGGAGGAGTCTGTCGTGAGCCGCACCATCGTCATCGGAGATCTGCACGGCTGCTTCGACGAAGCACTCGCCCTGCTCGATCGCCTCGCGGTCACCTCGAGCGATCGCGTCATCTTCGCAGGAGACCTCGTCGACCGAGGCCCGAAGCCCCGCGAGTGTGTCGAGCTCGCCATGAAACACGAGTGTGTGCTCGGCAATCACGAAGAGAAGCACCTGCAGCAGAGAAAGCGCGCGGCAGAAAAGCTGTCTCCCGATCACCTCGAGACGCGCAAGGCGCTCGGCGACGAGCACTACGCGTACTTCGCGAAATTGCCCCTCTTCATTCGACTGCCCGAGTTCGGCGCGGCGGTCGTGCATGCAGGGTGTTTCCCCGACGTTCCGCTCGAACGGCAGTCGGCGCATCACCTGCTCCATCTGCAGCACATCAACCCGCCAGCGACGAAGTCGTACTGGCCATCGAAAGCGCCGGCTGATCACCGCTTCTGGACGAACTTCTGGCGCGGCCCGGAGCGGATCATCTTCGGGCACTCCGTGCTCGATCGGCCGCTCGTCACCGAGTGGGCCGTCGGTGTCGACACGGGAGCCGTGTTCGGTCACGGGCTGACCGCCCTCGTGCTGCCGGAGTGGACGCTCGTGACGGTTCCGAGTCGTGACTTCTCGGGCGGGAGGAAAACGGTCGCGAAGTACGACGTGCAGGCCGGCGTCAGGGCGTTCTCGTGAGCCGGGGCGCTGCGCCCGCGGCGACGAGCACGACCCCGACCACCCACGGCAGCGCGTAGCGCGGGTTGGCCTCGAGCAGCAGGTGACTTGCGACCGTGCCCCCGAGTGCCACCAGGGCCAGACGTTCGAGCGGGACCAGTTCGCTCGAGGCCCTCACCCGCCACAGGGCCAGAAGCCACAGCGCCGCCGCCCACGCGTCGGCCAGCGCCAACCAGGGTGCGCGTGGCGCGGGCATCGCGAACGTCACCGCCACGGCTCCGTCGCCCCACTGCGTGAGGAACTTCCGTGCCGCCAAAGCCACCATCTCGAGCGGCTCCGCTGAGATTCGGGCCAGCGCCTTCGAGAGTGCCTCCTGGCTGGCGGCACCGAAGCCATGCTCGAATCGCTGCCGGTCGAACCACTGGTGATCGCCGAAGTTCCACGCGCCTGCACTGCCGCGATTGGTTCCCATCAGCAGCGAGTAGGCCACTCCGCCCCGTTCGGCCCTGTCGCCTGCAGCCACTCGGACCAGTCGATAGGCCCCAAAGGTGAGCCCTGCACCGACCAACACCGCACCGACCTTCAGCCAGTCGCGACGATGGCTTGCACCGATCACCACCATCATCATCAGCGCGACGGGTCGAACGGCCTGAGCCGCGCCGAGCATCGCTCCGCCCACGAACGTGCTGCTGCTCGTGAGCAGCGCACCGCTCCACAGCATCGGCAAGAAGAGGTTCTCGCTCGCGAGCAGCGACGACATGGCGATGTGTGCTGGCCACAACGAGACCAACCTCAGCCCCGTCCGCGTCACCACCTCGCCCTGAGGGGCGAGGAGCCTTCGGACCACGACGAGGAGCCAGAAGGCGAGCAGCACGTTCACGGCACGCCCCACCGCCGCCGTGGCACCGAGGAGCGAGTAGACGCCTCCGAGGAACAACGGGTAGCCGATCTCCTGCAGCGGCACGGTGACGTAGAGCAGATGGGTCGAAGTGCCTGTCGCCAGCCCCACGGCGAACTGGTGATACGACGCGAAGTCGACGGCAGGCGTCGTGGGCACGAGCAGCACCCACGCGACGCGCAGGGCCACGCCCACGGCCATGATGGCGCCAGGAGACACTCGCTGAACGAGGAACCGGTGCCAGACGACGAGCCACCCACCCACGAGCATGGACATCGGCAGCGCCCACCACCCACGACTCGCAAGCGAAGAGAGCGCCACCAGCGCGCAGATCGCGAGGAGCGCCGCGCCGGCCCTCTTCACTCAGCGCGCCCTGGCCAGTCGGCGCACGACGAAGTCGAGCCGATCGTTGCCGACGAACATCTCGTCTCCGATGAAGAAGGCGGGCACGCCGAAGGCCCCGCGACTGACGGCCTCGTCGGTCGCGGCCTTGAGCCGCTCCTTCATCGGCTGACCTGCCGCGAGGTCGAGCACCTTCGCAGCGTCGAGGCCCGCGCTCGTGAGCACCTCCGACAGAACCTGCGGGTCGCTCGCTGATCGACCGTCACGCCAGATCGCGCGGAACATGGCCGTGATGAACGGGCCTCCCTTCCCCTCGTCGAGCGCCACCAGCGCACAGCGGTTGGCCTGCGTGGCGAGGAACGGCACCGTCTCGGGCAACCGAACGGGAGGGAGCCCGAGGTGCTCGGTCCAGTCGTTGAGGTCCTTCATCAGGTGGGCGAGCTTCGCGGGAATCTCGGCGGGCCCGCGGTTCTCGGTCGCGCGGAGAATTCCGGGGAGGAAACAGGGCCGCCACACCACGGGCGTTGGGTGCACCATCGCCTCGACCCGCGTCGACGCGAGGTACGAGTACGGGCTCATGAAATCGAAGAAGAACTCCACCGCCCCGCTCATTCGGCTGGCCTTTCACGCGATTTCGCCTTGAGTCGCGACCTTCTCTCGCAAAGGTTCATTCCACGATGAGCGCCATGACGAAAGCGACGATCGACGACCTGCGCGCGCTGCTGGAGCGAGACGCGAAGCACTTCGGGCCCACCCTCGCCAGGCTCGCGGCCGAGCGCGGGCTCGCAGTGACGAAGAAGGAAGATGGCTCGATTCGCCCGATTCCCATCACCGCCACCCCAGTGATCGTCGACAGCGCCGAGCTGGCCCGCCGTCAACGTCTCGCCGCCCTGCTGGCCTCGGCTGGTCTGAAGATGTCGCGCGCGGTGCTCGACGGTCTGCGCCGCGACGTCGTCTTCAACGGGCTCTCTCCGCTCGAACAGCAGCTCGCCCAGGCCACCTTCCGCTCGCTCGACACGCTCGTCACCACGCGCGTCGACTTCTTCGTGAGCGACGCGGTGCATGCGCTCGAGCTGAACGCGACGATTCCCGCGATGCAGGCGTACAGCGACATCGCGGCCAACACGTTCCTCGAGGTGGTGGGCCGGCACTGGGGCGCGTCGGAGGCGCAAGTCGCTGCGTGGAAGTCGAAGAACGGAAGCAACGCGAAGGCGCTCTTCGACGCGTTGATGGCGGGCTACGCGAAGGTGCGCCCGGGCCAGAAGCCCTCACGTATGGTGCTGCTGTGCCGACGCAATGACGCGCAGCTCACCGAGCAGCGATCCTTGTGCGCGCGCTTCAACGAGCTGGGCGTCGAGGCGGAGGTCGTGCACCCTGATCAGTTGAGCGGGACCGACCGGGTCATCGCCAACGGCAAGCCCGTCGATCTCGTCTATCGGCACCTCTTCGTGCGCCGGCTCGAGGAAGCGGATCTTCCCGGCGCCGAGTACGTGAAGGGGCTGCTCGCGGAGCCGAACGGAAAGCGCGCCGTCGTACTCAACCCGCCCGCTTCGCAGGTCGAGGTGAAGGCCGTGTTCGGGCTGATGTCGGAGGCGGTCGAAGACGGCGCGATCGCGAAGGCGGCGGGCCTGACCGACGACGAGCTCGGCGCCATTCGCAGCACCGTTCCGTGGACGCGGCTCTTCAAGGGCGACGCACGGCTCAAAGAGGTGCTCGCCAACCCCGATCGCTACGTGCTCAAGCGCTCGTGGGACTACGGGGGGCGCGCGGTCTTCGTGGGGCGCACCCGCCACGAGGCCTCGTTCGGTGAGCGGGTGAAGGCAGCCTACGGCGAAGCGCTCGACTGGGAGGCGATGTGTCGGCGCGCGATCGAAGACCCGACGGGTGGAGGGTTCGTCGTGCAGCAGGTGATCGACATTCACCCCGAGCGGCACCTGCTGTGCTCGGGCGAGTCGCAATCGTGGGCCGACCTCTTCGTCGACTTCTCGTCCTATGCCTCCGTCGGCCTGCCCAACCAGCCAGCCTGGGGCGGCGTCTGTCGCGGCTCCATTTCGCACATCGTCAACATCGTTGGCGGCGGTGGGGTGTTGCCCTTACTCACGAGCGAGGTCGCCCGTGAGTTGCACTCGGCAGCGACAGGCAGGGTGAAGTAGACGCACCGTCGTCCGACGAACAGGAGAACACTGATCATGGCTTTCGACCCGCAGCAGCAGTTCGCAGCACCTTCCGCCGCTTCGATGCTCGCCGAGGAGTCGGCCAGCGCATTCATGGCGAAGGTCTACCGATGGATGGTGGCTGGCCTGGCGCTGACGGCGGGCACCGCGTTCTTCGTGGCGTCGAACCAGGAGGCGTTCGCGCTCGTGCGTGGGCTCTACCTGCCGTTGATTCTCGCCGAGCTGGCGGTGGTGGTCGTGTTCTCGCTCATGGCGCACAAGATCAGCGGCGTCGTCGCCGGAGCCATGTTCCTCGGCTACTCGTTCCTGTCCGGGCTGACGCTCTCGGCGATCTTCTTCCGGTACAACCTCGGGTCGATCTCGACGTCGTTCTTCATCACCTCGGCGATGTTCGGGGCGATGAGCGTCTACGGCACCGTCACGAAGAAGGACCTCTCGGCCTGGGCGACGTTCCTCTTCATGGGCCTCATCGGCGTGCTGGTGGCCGGCGTGGTGAACATCTTCCTGCAGAGCGACTTCCTGGGTTTCGTGAAGAGCTGCGCGGCGGTCGTCGTGTTCGCAGGTCTGACGGCGTACGACACCCAGAAGCTTCGCCAGCTGCACGCGTCGAGCGGCTACTCGAGCGCCGGCAGCCTCGCCATCAACGGCGCGCTGGTGCTCTACCTCGACTTCATCAACCTCTTCCTGAACATCCTGCGGCTCTTCGGCAGCCGTCGCTGAAGCACGCATGACGCCGCGAACGGGCCGGTTCTCCCGCGGGAGGGCCGGCCCGTCGTCGTTTCTGCGCACGTGAGTGGCAGAAAACCCGCGCCCCTCACGGCTTCGCTGCCGCTCGATGTCAGGGTGGTGTGGTTGAAGGGCGGTCGGGGGTAGTCGATGGGCGGGGAAGTGGCGTTGCTGCGGGTGGCGGCAGATCAGTACGGGGTGATCTCGCGGTCGCGAGCGGTTCGTGCGGGCCTGTCGGCTGATCAAATCGAGCGGCGGGTCCGCAGCGGGCGGTGGGAACGCGTGCTGCCGGGCGTGTACCGCATCGAAGGAGCGCCGTTGACGTGGCAGGCGAGGTGCTCAGCGGTCTCGCTCTGGGCGGGCCCCGGCGCAGTGTTCTCTCACCGTACGGCGGCTGCACTCTGGGGCTTCGCCCGGTTCAAGGACGGTGGCCCGTTGCACGTCACCCTTCGGCGGCGAGCGCAGAACCCACACGGGGTCGTGGCGCATCGAGCGGCAGGTCTGGGCTCTGCTGACGTGGGAGCGACGCAAGGCGTGAGGGTCACCTCGGTGCTGAGAACGCTCCTCGATCTCTCGGCCACCGAGCCCGAGAGCGACGTGCGCGCCTCGGTCGATGAAGCGCTGCGACGCAAGTGGACGACGACCGAAAAGCTCCAGGCGTTCGTCACCCGGAATGCAGGGCACCGCGGGGTCGCGTTTCTCTCGAAGCTGCTCCAGGAATACCTCGGCGGCGACGGCCCCACCGAGAGTGAGCTCGAAGCGCAGGTGCAGGAGCTGCTCGAGGCCGAGGGGCTACCTCGCGCGAGCCGGCAGCAGTCACAGCTGATCGCGGGACGAAGACGGCGCCTCGACTTCACCTTCCCGGGAACGAAGGTCGTCATCGAAGCAGACGGCTACGCCTGGCACTCGAGCCCCATCGCCTTCGAACGCGATCGTGCTCGCGTGAGCGCCCTCACTGCCCGCGGCTTCCGCGTGCTGCAGTGGACCTGGGCCGCCCTGCACGAGCGACCCGCTGAGCTCATTCGAGATCTCCGCCTGGCGTTGGCCAACGAACGACGCCGCGCGGCCTGACTCAGTCCTTCTTGCGCTCGATGGGCAGCTTCATGCGAAGGCGCTCCACGACCTGACCGTTCTTCAGGTGCGACGAGACGATCTCCTGCACGTCGTCCTTCGTGACCGGGCCGTACCAGACCTGCTCCGGGTAGACGACCATCGCCATGCCCCGCTCGCACGCGTCGAGACAGCCAGCGCCGTTGATGCGGGTGCCCTTCACGTCCTGCGCATCCAGCTCCTTCTTGAGAGCGAGCCGCAGCTCGTCACCGCCCTTCGACGCACAGCACCCGCGCGGGGAGCCATCGGGCCGACGATTGGTGCAGACGAACACCTGACGCGCATACGGAGGAGGCATGAGGGCTGTGATTAGACGGGCGCCCTTCCCTTCGCCACCTCTGCGCTTCCGAGAGCGAATTTGCACGCTCCCGACGGGCGCCGAGGCTGATGGTGCGGAGTCGCAAAACGCCCGCCCGTCTCGGAAAGCAGGCCCCTTCCGAGAGGAAACTGATCAGTTTCACATCACAGACAATCAGCAAACATGGTGGTCTAAAAACGACCTGTCGATGAAAAGTGATGTAGGGCCATGACCATACCCAGAAGGGGTGCTGATGCGCAGGCTGTCGCACCTTTCCACCGAACCGTGCTCCGAGGCCGATTTACCGCCTTCGGAGCCATGGGAGTTTTCCACAGGGCTGGAAAAACCCCCTAAGTGTTGGGTATCGGTCGAAAAATTGACACAAGATGTTGGGCCTCTACGCTTGACACCGACATGTGGCGAGCGCATAACGCGCCTCCGAATTTGGAGGCGAAGCACCCTGTAGCACCCGGTCCGGGAGGGACGCTGGGTGCGAAAACTCCCACCTTTCACGCTTTGCACCCCCAGGGGTCGTTCACCTGAGGGGCTGATCAGTCGTCACCCATCACTCATACCGGCAGTCACATGTCAGACCACGCTGAAACACTGGAGGGGAATCACATGGAGAAGGAGCTGGCTTCCATGAACGTCGCGGTGCCCGGAGGTTCCATCTCGCTCGACAGCCGAGCGGTGCCTCGTAATGGCAAGCGCCAGGGTCTGACGGTGAAGCGGTTCTTCACCACGCCCGGCGTCGACCCTGCAGACGAGATCGCGTGGGAGTACCGCACCGCCTCCATCGCGGGCGAAGACGGCAAGGTCGTCTTCGAGCAGAAGAACGTCGAAGTGCCGAAGTCGTGGTCGATGCTGGCCACCAACGTCGTCGCCTCGAAGTACTTCCGCGGCACGCCCGGCACGCCCGAGCGCGAGACCAGCGTGCGCCGCCTCGTGGGCCGCGTCGCCGACACCATTACCGCGTGGGGTGAGACGGGTGGCTACTTCGCGACTGGCGAAGACAAGGCCGCGTTCCACGCCGAGCTGACGCACCTGCTCCTTCGTCAGAAGGTCGCCTTCAACTCGCCCGTCTGGTTCAACGTCGGCGTCGAGGAGCACCCCCAGTGCTCGGCCTGCTTCATCAACTCGGTCGAAGACTCGATGGAGTCGATCCTCGGGCTCGCCAAGACCGAAGGCATGCTCTTCAAGTACGGCTCGGGCACGGGCTCGAACCTGTCGCCGATTCGCTCGTCGAAGGAGATGCTCAAGGGCGGCGGCACGGCCTCGGGCCCCGTCAGCTTCATGAAGGGCTTCGACGCGTTCGCCGGCGTCATCAAGTCGGGTGGCAAGACCCGTCGCGCCGCGAAGATGGTCATTCTCAACGTCGAGCACCCCGACATTCTCGAGTTCATCCGCTGCAAGGTGAACGAAGAGAAGAAGGCGTGGACGCTCATCGACGGCGGCTACGACAGCTCGTTCAACGGCGAGGCGTACTCGTCGATCTTCTTCCAGAACTCGAACAACTCGGTTCGCGTCACCGACGACTTCATGAAGGCCGTCGCCGACGACCGTGCGTTCCAGACGCGCGCCGTGCGCGATGGCGCTCCGATGGACACGTACCGCGCTCGCGACGTGTTCCGTGAGATCTCCGAGGCTGCGTGGCACTGCGGCGATCCGGGTCTGCAGTTCGACACCACGATCAACGCGTGGCACACCTCGTCGAACACCGCCCGCATCAACGCGTCGAACCCCTGCTCCGAGTACATGTTCCTCGACGACACCGCCTGCAACCTGGCGTCGTTGAACCTCATGCACTTCCGGTCGATCGACGGCGACTTCGACGTCGACGCCTTCTCGCACGCCTGCGACGTCTCCCTGCTCGGCCAGGAGATCGTCGTCGGCTTCTCGAAGTACCCCACCGAGAAGATCACCAAGAACTCGTACGACTACCGCCCCCTCGGTCTCGGTTACGCCAACCTCGGCGCGCTGCTGATGGCGGCCGGTCTGGCCTACGACTCCGACGAGGGCCGTGCGTACGCCGGAGCGATCACCTCGCTCATGGGTGGCCGTGCCTACCTGCAGTCGGCGAAGATCGCCGAGCACCTCGGCGCGTTCGCTGGCTACGCCGCCAACAAAGAGCCGATGCTCGGCGTCATTCGCAAGCACCGCAAGGCGGCCTACCAGCTGCCCATGCAGCGCACCGAGACCAGGCTCCACGCCGCGCAGAAGAAGGTGTGGGACGAGGCGCTCGCGCACGGTGAGGCTCACGGCTACCGCAACTCGCAGGTCACCGTGCTCGCGCCGACCGGCACCATCGGCTTCATGATGGACTGCGACACGACCGGCATCGAGCCCGACATCGCGCTCATCAAGTACAAGAAGCTCGTCGGCGGCGGCATGCTCAAGATCGTCAACCAGACGGTTCCGCTCGCGCTCCAGAAGCTCGGCTACAGCTCGACCGAGATCGAGGGCATCACGACGTACCTCGACAAGAACGACACCATCGAAGGCGCCAGCCAGCTGAAGGCCGAGCACCTGCCGGTGTTCGACTGCGCGTTCCGCCCGGCGAAGGGCACCCGCTCCATTCACTACATGGGGCACATCAAGATGATGGGCGCGGCGCAGCCGTTCCTCTCGGGCGCGATCTCGAAGACGGTCAACCTGCCGAACGAGGCCACCGTCGAAGACATCGAGATGGCGTACCTCGAGTCGTGGCGCGCGGGCCTCAAGGCCGTCGCCGTCTACCGTGATGGTTGCAAGCGCAGCCAGCCGCTCAACACCTCGAAGGAGGCGAAGAAGGAAGAGGTCGCCGCTCCCGCTGCCGCCGTGCAGCGTGACGCCCGCCACCGCCTGCCCGACGAGCGCCGCGCCATCACCCACAAGTTCAGCATCGCCGGCCACGAGGGCTACCTCACCGTCGGCATGTACGAAGATGGCCAGCCCGGTGAACTCTTCATCACCATGGCGAAGGAAGGCAGCACGGTCTCGGGCCTGATGGACTCGTTCGCGACCGCGATCTCGCTCGCGCTGCAGTACGGCGTGCCGCTGCAGGTGCTGGCCGACAAGTTCAGCCACACCCGCTTCGAGCCGGCCGGGTTCACCAACAACCCCGACCTGCCGATCGCCAAGTCGATCACCGACTACATCTTCCGCTGGCTGTCGCTGAAGTTCCTCCCCCAGGAAGGCGCGAGCGAGAGCCTGATGGAGGCCGAGGCGAAGAAGGTCGCCGCTGCGCAGCCGGTGAAGGCTCCGACGCCGACGCCGCCCGCCGCCGCGATGGACACCAAGGCCGCGAGCTTCTCGTTCCTGAACCAGGCCGACGCTCCGCCGTGCCCGGTGTGCGGCACCATCACGGTGCGCAACGGCGCTTGCTACAAGTGCCACAACTGCGGCGCGACGACGGGCTGCAGCTAAGACACACGGAGGACACCGCAGCGCCTGCCACGCGTAGGCCCGACGGGGGAGGCTTCGGCGATCCCTGTCACTGACGGTGCTTCCAGGGAGGGGAATCGGCCTCGGGAAACCGGGGCCGTTTTCTTTTGTGGGTGCCGAACCCCCGGGTCGTCTCCGTCGCTCCATCGTCTGTGCACGTCACCCTGCCTCCGCTCGCGGGAAGCTACGGCCTCGACTGGCTGGTGAAGGTCGGCGATCGCGTCGAGCGAGGCCAGGTGCTCGCCTGGCTCGCGGTCACCGATCATTGCGCCCTGGTGCCGCTCGAGGCGCCGGTCGGAGGAGTGCTCACCCGGCGCTGGAGTGAGCTGATCGCCTCGGCGTCTGCCGGCATGGTGGTGGCAGCGATCGACGATGATGACGGCGTGTGCAGGGCAGCGGAGCGTCGAGCGCTGGAGCACGAGCGGCGTGTCGTGGTGGAGCGGCTCGAGACCATCGACCGAAAGGCGCAGCACGCGACCGCAGCCGCCCTGCTCGGCCCCGAGCGGCACCGGCTGACGGCGTGGCTGGCGGCCTGCGACCAACTGCTCGCACCCGAGTAGGCTCCTCGCCTGCCTTCAGGGCATCGAGGCGCACACGTGACGCACTCTTTCGTTTCTGATCGCATTCGACTGTTGCTGATCGGCGTCTTCGTCGCGTTGCTCTTTGGGCCCGGCTTCGTGTCGAGCCTCGTCGACCGGTTCACCAACGCACACCCGCCCGACGTGCAGTCGATTCTCGAGGGGCTGGCGATCGTGTTCGGCCTCTGTCTTCTCTGGAGTGCCTGGCTCACCCTGCCGCCGATCGTCGTCGTCGAGGGGGTCATTCTCGAGCGGCGCAGCTTCGGGCGGCGACGGATCGCGCTCGACGGCGTGACGCGGCTCGAACGTCAGAAGGGCACGAGGAATCGGGCGCGCTTCGACGACCTCACCCTCTTCGCCAAAGACACCGTGCGCGCGAGGCTCGATCTCATGCGCATCCGCGATGGTGACGCGCTGATCGAGCTCATTCGGCGCCTGTCGGGCGCGAAGGTCGTCACAGGCACGACGCGTTGACCCTGCGCAGCGAAGACCACGTTCGCGCATCATTGGCTACCGCGCGGTGCCCACCCGCCCCCAGCCGCGACGAGATCGAGCGCGCGTCGAAGCTGTACGCCGACATCAACGCGCGCCGCGGCGATCTGCTCGACGTTCGCGGCGGCGGCGGTGAGCGGCCGAGGTGAGCGCCGACGACACGAAACACCTCGTCAGCGTGATGGTGAATCTCGTCACAAGCCCGTGAGCGGCGTCACCAGATACCGCCGCCCATTCGGCTTCGGCGCCGGCAGCTGCCCCGCGGCGATGTTCACCTGCACCGAGGGGTACAACAACCGCGGCGGAGACAGCGTGCGATCGCGCGCGGTGCGCTTCTCGACGAACGCCGGCTTCGACATCGACGCGGTCAGCTGCGCGTTCGCCTGCTTCGCGCTGCCCACCGTCGTCATCGCGCGCCACGTTCTTCCAGCTGGTGGGTAGTCATGGCCGACGAAGAGCCGCGTGTGGTCGGGCAACGAGAACAGCCGGGTCACCACCGAGTCGTACAGCGCCGCAGCGTCACCTTTCGGGAAGTCACAGCGGCCCACGCCGACGTCGTCGAGGAACAGCGCATCTCCAGTGAAGACCGCGTCACCCACCTGAAAGCTCATGCACGCCGGCGTGTGACCGGGCGTCGCGATCGCGGTCAGCTCGAGCGCGCCCGCCGTCAGCACCTGCCGATCCTTCAGCAGCACGTCGAACTGCCGCCCATCGGCAACCAGCTCGTCGAGCGCGAAGACGTCTTTGAACACGCCCTGCACTTCGGTGATGCGTTCGCTGATGACGACCTTCGCGCCATAGCGCTTCTTGAGCCACTGGCTCCCCGAGAGGTGGTCGGCGTGCGCGTGCGTCTCGAGCACGTGATGCACCGTGAGCTTCTGCTCGTCGACGAAGGTCGCGAGCCGCTCGACCGACTCCGTCCACAGCTTTCCGCCCGAGGGCTCGTAGTCGAGCACGGGGTCGATGATCACGGCGTCGCGCGTGGACTCGTCGAACACGACGTAGGTGATGGTGAAGGTTCGTTCGTCGAAGAAGGGCTCGATGTACATGGGAGTCTCCGGGGCAGCGTCGCGAGAAAGAGCCCGAACCCCCGTCGAACGATTCTGACGCCTCGTCATCCGAGCAGGCCGGCCGCCGCGAACGCCATGCCCAGCGCGACCACGACGGCCAACACCGCGAACCCGATCTTCAGCGGCTTCTCTGGAAGTCGGGCCGAGAGCGGCGCACCGACGAGGGCTCCGAGCACCGCGCCTGCGGCCATGGGCGCGACGAGCCAGAGCGGGGCGTGGCCGGCGGCGAGGTGGGTGACGGCGCCCGAGAGGCTGCTCGCGGCGATCACCGCCATCGACGTACCGATCGCGCGATGGAGCGGAACGGCCGCGAGCAGCGTGAGGGCTGGCACGATGAGAAAGCCGCCCCCGACGCCGAGAAAGCCGGTGAGGACTCCCGTCGCGAAGCCGACCCCCAACAAGAGCGGCGTGGAGCCCGGAGCCCCCGTACCTTCCGGGCGCTTGCGCAGCATCGAGCCGACCGCGACGAGCAGCACGAGCGCGAAGAGGCCCATCGTCACCCGCTCCGGCACCAGCACGTGCAGCCTCGCGCCCGCCACCGCCCCGGCGATCGACGGCGCACCGAACAACCCGGCGACCCGCCAGTCGACCCGCTTCGCCCGCCCGTGCGAAATCGACCCGGCGACCGCAGCGGCGAAGACGACGGCCAGGCCTGCGCCCGTCGCCACCGTCATCGACTCCGAGAAGACGACCATCAACGCAGGCACCGCGAGAATGCCCCCGCCCGCGCCCAGGAGCGCGAAGACGACTCCGAGCACGAGGCCAACCACGAAGGCGAGCATGGCGACGTGAGCCTGCCACCGATGAAGACGGTTCCCCGGAATCTTCCGTCGCGCGGCCTGGCTCTCGTCGTCGACCGCATCACCCGGAGCCCACATGATCGACACGATTCACCACCGCAAACTCGTCGCTGACGGCGCGCTCCTGCTCGACGTCCGCACGCCTTCGGAGTTCAGGGAGCAACACGTTCCACACGCGCTCAACGTGCCGGTGCAGGAGCTGCCCGGCCGCCTCCACGAGCTCGGCCCCACGACGCGGCCGATTGTCGTCTATTGCCGCAGCGGCGGTCGAAGCGCGCAGGCGACGGCGATGCTCCGCCAGGCCGGCTACCAGGTGAAGGACATCGGCCCGATGACTGCGTGGTGAGCGCCAACGACGAACGGGAGTAGGCTCGACCTCGTGCAGAAGGGGCCCATTCTCATCGTCGACGACGACCCGAACCTCAGGGAGGTCGTGCGCGTCGCGCTCGAGCTGCAGCACTTCGAGATCGTCGAAGCGAGCGACGGCAAAGCAGGCGTCGAGGCGTTTCAGAAGCATCACCCGATCGCGGTCGTGCTCGATCTCATGATGCCCGAGCTCGATGGCTTCGAGGTCTGCCGGCGCATTCGCGCGACCAGCCGGGTGCCGATCGTCTTTCTCTCTTCGCGTGACGACGAGCTCGACCGGGTGCTGGGCCTCGAGCTGGGTGGCGACGACTACGTCACCAAGCCATTTTCTCCCCGAGAGCTGGTGGCGCGCGTGAAGGCGGTGCTCCGACGCGCCGAGCCCGTCAGTGCGCCGGCCGCCGCCGACGAGACGAAGAAGGAGCGCACGCTCTCACGGGGGCCGCTCTCGCTCGACTTCGAGGCGTGGCGCGCGTTCTGGAACGGCGCCGAGGTCACCCTCACGGTCATGGAGTTCAACCTGCTCGCCGCCCTGCTCCGCGCGCCGACGAAGGCCTTCAGTCGCGATGAGCTGATCGACCGCGCCTACGAGGGCGTCGTGGTGAGCGATCGCACCGTCGACAGTCACATTCGCCGCGTTCGCCAGAAGTTCGCCGCCGTCGGAGGCACGGTCGTCGAGACGGTGCACGGCATCGGCTACCGCCTGGGCCTGCCGTGACCTGGCGCCCCCGCTTGTGGATGGTGCTCGCTGCGGTCGCGGTCGTCGCGATGGTTGCGGCGATCGGCGGCCTGTCGATCGTGCGGTTCTACGACGATCAGCTCGTGCGCCAGACCGAGGGAGAGCTGCTCGCGCAGGGCGCCGTGCTCTCCGAGGTGTTCGCGCTGCAGATCGCCCAGCGCCTCGAAGACGAGAACACCTATGGCGTCGTGGCGACGGTGCAACGGCCCCGCGCGGCAGATCCAACGCTCACGCCGCTCGTGCCGATGCTGCGGGCGAACGATCCCGTGCTCCCCTCGCCCCCGCCCGCGCCACCTGCAACCCAGGCCCCCGACCCCATCGCCAAAGACGCCGCGCTCGCGATGGGGAGCCTCGTCGAAGAGGTGAGCAAGACGACGCTCGCGGGCCTGCGGCTGGTCGACGTGAACGGTGTGGTGCTGACGTCGAGCCAGGAGGACGTCGTCGGGCACTCCGTCGAGAGCCGGGTCGAGTTCCAGCGTGCGCTCACCGGAGAAGCCGTCAGCCTGCTGCGCGAGCGCACGCCCGACCCGAAAGACTCGGCGCTGGAAGGGCTGTCGCGATCGAACGCCATTCGTGTGGTGGTGGCGCTGCCCGTCGTTCGACACGGCCGGGTCTGGGGCGTGGTGATGCTGCTGCGCACGCCGATGACGCTCGCGAAGGCCGTGTACGGCGATCGCAAGAGCCTCGGAGCGACGACGGCCGTGCTGCTCGCGGTGATCGCGCTCGTGGTGCTCGGGCTCTCGATCGTCGTCGTTCGGCCAGTGCGCGCGCTCGTGAAGCAGACACGCGCGATCGCCTCTGGCGACGTCGACGGGTCGCGGCCGATTCCGAGCCCGCGCGTGGCCGAGCTGGCAGAGCTCTCGGTCAGCCTCGCCTCGATGGCCGCACTGCTCGATCAACGTGCAAAGTACATTCAGGGCTTCACCTCGAGCGTCTCGCACGAGTTCAAGACGCCGCTCGCCGCGATGCACGGCGCGATCGAGCTGCTCACCGACGATCACGACGCGCTCTCGCCCGAGCAGCGCATGAAGTTCCTCACCAACATTCGCGCAGACGTCGATCGCCTGACCCGTCTCGTGGAGCGTCTGCTGCTGCTCGCCCGCGCCGACGTCGCCAGTGCCAACGCCGAGATCGCCGACGTGACGAGCATCGTTCGCCAGCTCGAGCAGCCACGCGTTCGCATCACCAGCGACGAGGCGCTGCGCGCGAAGATCCCCGCTGACGCGTTGAAGGCGACGCTGGGCCACCTCGTCGAGAACGGGCTCAAACACGCAGGGCCGACGGCGACCATCGACGTGAAGGCGACGCGGGCCGGCGAACGCATCGTGATCGACGTGAGTGACGATGGCCCCGGCATCTCGGAGGCGAACGAGACGCGCATCTTCGAGCCCTTCTTCACCACCGCGCGTGCGACGGGCGGAACGGGCCTGGGGCTGTCGATCGCGGCAGCCCTGCTGAAGGCGTTCTCGGGCAGCGTGACGCTCGCGAGGCCCGCGCGTGGGGCGCAGTTTCACGTCGAGGTTCGCGCCGCGTGACGCGTCGATGCCGGACTGCAAATCTGGGGCACATGCGAATCGTCGTCGCCCTGCTGACGGTCAGCTGCGCGAGCGCCTGTGTCCAGGTTCCCGAGGGGGTCTTCTTCGCCTGTGGCGCAGACGGCGCGTGTCCCGCCGGGCTCGTGTGTACCCCGATGGCAGAGGGTCGCTATTGCCTGCCTGCTGATGGCGGCGGCGCAACGGCTGGCGGGCGGGCGGGCGTCGCGGCCGGTGGGAGCGCTGGCGGCGCAGCGGGCGGCAACGCAGGCGGCACGGCCGGTGGGAGCGCAGGCGGTACGGCCGGTGGAAGCGCAGGCGGTACGGCTGGTGGAAACGCAGGCGGCACGGCCGGTGGAAGCGCAGGCGGTACGGCCGGTGGAAGCGCAGGCGGTACGGCCGGGGGGAGCGCAGGCGGCACGGCCGGTGGAAGCGCAGGCGGTACGGCCGGTGGTCGCGCAGGCGGTACGGCCGGGGGAAGC
>JAACJQ010000442.1 GCA_016879935.1 Archangiaceae bacterium
GACCGGGCTTTGCCCGGCAAGCGCCCCTGTTGAGGGGTGGATCAGTTTCAGACCGGCGGGTGGCTCAGTTTCAGAGCGGCGGCATCACGCGCTCAGCCCGTTGGGAGCAGGTCGCGCTCAGCCCGTTGGGAGCAAGTCGCGCTCAGCCCGTTCGGAGCAGGTCGCGCTCAGCCCGTTCGGAGCAGGTCGTGCTCAGCCGGTTCGGAGCAGGTCGCGCTCAGCCCGTTCGGAGCAGGTCGCGCTCAGCCGGTTCGGAGCAGGTCGTGCTCAGTCGGTTCGGAGCAGGTCGTGCTCAGCCGGTTCGGCGCCAATCGCGATCAGTTCGGAGCAGGTCGCGCTCAGCCCGTTCGGCGCCAATCGCGATCAGCCGTTCGGAGGTCGCGCTCAGCCCGTTCGGAGCACCTTGAGCGCCTCGCGGAACTGGGCCTCGAACGCAGCCCCCTCGCCGGCACGCTCGAGCGCAGTTCCCGCTGCTGCTTCGGCCTGCTGCGGCTTGTACCCGAGGTTCACCAACGCCGAGACGAGATCGCTCGCCATCGGAGCTGTCGGCCGCTTGCCGCCCTCGCTCGGGGTCAGCTCGGTGCCGAGCAGCTTCACCTTGTCCTTCAGCTCGAGCACCAGCCGCTCTGCGGTCTTCTTGCCGACGCCGTGAATCTTCGTGAGCCGCGCGACCTCGCCCTTGGCGAGAGCGGTGACGAGCTCTGGCGTGTCGAGGCCAGACAACACGTTGAGCGCCATCTTGGGCCCCACCTGGCTCACCGAGGTGAGCATCAAGAAGAGCTCTTCTTCGGGCTTCGAGAGAAAGCCGTAGAGATCGAGCGCATCTTCGCGCACGACGGTGCGAACACGCATCGACACCGGCTGGCCGAGCTCGGGCAGCCGCCCTGACGCCATGGTCGAGATCGCGACCCGGTAGGCCACTCCCTGCACGTCGACGATGGCCTCGAGCGGCCCCTTCTCGACCAGCACGCCCTTCAACCCAGCGATCATGGAACGGGCTCGACCGACGCTCGTGGCCGCACCACGTTGGGCGCGAGCCGCGAGGCGAAAGAAGCAGGCTGGGCACCACGCCCGCGCCGTGATGGCCGAAGCGCAGCGAGCGGCACCTGGTGCGCATGACAACAGGCGACCGCAAGTGCGTCGTAGGCGTCGGCACGCTCGAGTGGCTCCTGCAGCTGAAGCACGCGCGTCACCATGCGAGCCACCGAGTCCTTGCTGTCGTTGCCGCCCGAACCGATCGCCCGTTTCACCCGCGCCGGCGCGTACTCGAACAACGGCACCCGCGCTCGGGCAGCCAGGAGCAACACGACCCCGCGGGCGTGACCGAGAATGAGGGCGCTGCGGGCGTTCTTGTGAGTGAACACGCCTTCGACCGCGATGGCCTCAGGCGCGAACACGTCGATCACCCGGCCGAGCTCGAGAAAGATGACCTCGAGGCGCTCTTCGAGTGGAACCGACGTGCCTGCACGAACGACCCCGTGTGCGACGTGACGAGGGCGACCGCCAATGACGTCGACCAGCCCGTACCCGAGAAAGCGGCTGCCTGGGTCGACACCGAGAACGCGCATGATACGGAACAGGTGTGTAGCTCAGCCCGCTCCGACTGTCGAAAACTCAGCGCAGCAGCGCCTTCGCTTCCGCCGCGTGCTCTCCGTTGGGATCAAGCTCGAGGTACTTCTCGACTTCGGCACGCATCGTCGTCTTGTCCGCGGCGTCGTGCGCGATGGTCGCCAGCAGCAGGTGCACCTTGGCGTTCTTCGGGTCGAGCTCGAGCACGCGAGCGGCTGCGTCTCTCGCACCCGCAGTGTTGCCGGCGTCATACCGAGCCTCACCAAGCACCAACCACCCCTGCAGCGAGCGGGGATCGTCGGCGACGACCTGCTCGAGCACCGCGACGGCCTTCTGGTAGTCGCCCGCCTGGTACGCGCGCACGCCGTCTGCGAGTGGCTCGCTCACGTCGACGACCTCGGCCGCCGGCAGAGGCTCCGCGATCTCGACGGGCTCGAGCGCCGCGGGAACAGGCGCGACGACCGGCGTCGGAACAGGCGCAACGAGAGCGGCCTGAGCCAGCTCCGGCGTGACCCGAGGAGCGGCATCGATCAGCCACTCGCCCACGATCGTCACGAGGACTGCAGCGGCGCCCAACCCCACCAGCAACCCCACCCGGCTCTTCGACTTCGCGGGGGGCGCAGCGGTGGTGGGCAAGGTGTCTTCGAACGCCGTGGCGTCAGCCTCAGCAGCGTCAGCGAAGAAAGCCGACTCGAGTTCGGCGTGAGGCGCGACGACCACCGCGGGAGGCGCACCGATCGGCTGCTCAGGCACGCTCGAGACGACCGCCGGAGGTGCGGCGATGGCCGCGACCTGCTCAGGCACGGTCGAGACGACCTTGCCCTCGATGGTGAGGGCGAGGGTCGCCTCGGCGAGCGGCGCGACCTCGACGACTGGCGTGAGCAGCGGCGTCACGACGCGCTCCTGCTCGAGCATCGCGCGGCGAGTACTGGAAGGCGGCGTGGGATCCTCGTCGGGCACCTTCGCGGGCTCGAGCTCCTTCAGGGCAGCGGTCTCGTCACCCGTGACCGCTCGCAACGCACCTTCCATCGAGCCGCCCTCGACGGCGACCTGTCCTTCGGCGAAGTCGGCGACGGGCTGGTGCTCGACTCGCGGCTCCTGCGGCTCGACGACGGTGGGCACGTTGAAGGCGTTGAGGGTGGCGGCGACGTCGGCTTCGAGCCCGTCGGTGAAGTGGGCGTCTGGCAACGCAGCAGCTGTCCACCCGCCCGCAGGATCTTCGACCTCGAGGTCCGACGAAGCGCCCACCACCGTCCAGTCGTCTTCGTCGACCTGGGCGGGCTCGACGTCAGACGAACGAATCTCGACCGAGCCATCGAACAGCTGCCGCATGAGGTCTTCGGCCTCAGCCGAGCGGGGCTCGAACAGCCGTGGCGCCTGCCTGGGCACGAGCGCCTCACCCTGCTCCGTGGCGACGGGGCCAATCACGCCCATGAGGTAGAGGCGCGTTCCGACTTCGAGCGTGAGCACCTCGTCGAAGGCGCTGTCGACGAGCACCTGCTGCACGCGGCGGCGGCCGTCGAAGAGCTGCACGATGCGGTTCACGTCGTCGGGCATCGACGGGAGCGACTGCGCCAACCGCGCGAAGTCGACCGCAAGCACGGCGTCGAGCGGCAACGAGCGCATCACCAGTGAGCTCCACCGGGTCAGCCGAGGCAGCACCTGGCCCACGTAGTCGCGCAGCCCGCACTGGAAGCCAGTCGAGACCGACACAGGTGCGAGTGTGACCGTGTAATCGGCGAAGGTGAGCGCGAGGCCGCGCACCAGCGCGTCGATTCCCCAGCGCTGGCCAAACTGAGCCTGAACGATGGCTCCATCGCGGAACGACAGCGAGGCCTGGCCGTCTGCCAGTGTGAACGTGCCTGCCCGCGCCGACGTGAGGAGCGCCCGCAGCAGGTGCGAGGCCGGCAGGTTTCTCGTGTGGAAGCGGAGCGGCTGCCCGCTGGTCGCCCGGTGCCGAACGAGC
>JAACJQ010000102.1 GCA_016879935.1 Archangiaceae bacterium
CGGTGAAGCAGCTCGCCGAGCTGGTGACGTTCGAAGACACGAGCCCCGTCGACATCTCCGACGCGGCGTTCGCGTCGTTCTGATCGACGCTGTTCGAAGCCCCGTCTCCTTCGCAGGAGGCGGGGCTTTTTCATGTCACGATGGCTCGCATGCGGAGGGTTCGGCGCGTGCTCGTGGCGGTGCTTTCGATTCTCGGTGCCTCGTACGTCGCGATCGCGGTGCTCGCCTTCGTCGCGCAGCGAAAGCTCCTGTTCCCTGCGCCACCGACGGCCGTGACGCCTTCTGCCGCGTCGCAGGTGATCGAGCTGCCCGAAACCGTCTTGCTGTACCGCGCTCCGTCCGAGCCCGGCGCCCGGGTGGTGGTTCACTTCCACGGCAACGGAGAACAGATCGCCTGGACGGAATGGATGGCCGATGCCTGGCACCAGCAGGGCCTGGGCTTCGTCGCGGTGGAGTACCCGGGCTACGGCCTCGCGAAAGAGAAGGGCGCTCCCTCGGAGGCGTCGATCGTGACGGCAGCCGAGGCGGCGATCGCGTGGCTCGAGGGGCAGGGCACGACGCGGGAGCGGCTCGTCATCTCGGGTCAGTCGGTCGGCTCCGGCGTCGCGGTCGAGCTGGCGAGTCGGGGCATCGGTCAGAAGCTGGTGCTCTTCACGCCCTACACCTCACTGCCCGATGTCGCGGCCACCATGCTGCCGTTCCTGCCCGTGAAGCTGCTCATGCGTGATCGTTTCGACTCGGCGTCGAAGGCCGCGAACGTGAAGCAGCCGACCCTGATCATCCACGGCACCTCCGACGAGGTGGTGCCCTTCGTGTTGGGAGAGCGGCTGTCGAAGCTGTTGCCGAACGCGAAGCTGGTGCGCCTCGAGGGCGGTCATCACAACGACGTCGCCGACCGGCCCGAGGTGTGGAGCGCCCTTCAGGCTTTCGTGCGCTGACTGTTACTTGCCTGGCCCTTCACGAACGCCGATGGCGAGCTGCGCAAGCCCTGCGGCCTTGGCCATCTCCATCACCTCGACGACCTTGCCGTGCGGAACCCCTTCGTCGGCCTGCACGATGACCAGCGTGTCGGGGTTCTTGGTCTTCGCGTCTTCGAGCGCCTTCTTGAGCTCATCCGCGCTCACCACGTCGCCCGCGAGCACGAGCCGCCCATCGGTGAGGATCGCGATCGAAAGATCACTCGCGTTCGCCTGCACGTCGGCCGCGCCACCCTGGGGCAGGTTCACCTTGAGGCCCGACTTCGCGCCCTGACCCTGGTTCACGATCACCGAGCTGGTGACCATGAAGATGATGAGGAGCACCAGGAAGATGTCGGTCAGTGGCGTGATGTTGATCTCCGAGAACACCGCTTCTTCGGCGGCGGGATCATCGGAGGAGCTGCCACCTGGCCCACGCGCCGCCATGCTTCAGCTCCCCTGCGCGGGGGCGGGCGTGGCTGGAAGGGCAGGCGCAGCGCTGACGTCGGGAGACGGCGTGCCCTGGCGCGGAGCTTCGCGCAGCAGCTCGACGAACTCTTCGGCGATGAGCTTGAGCTCGACGTTGAGCCGCGAGAGCCGCGCCTGGAACATGTTGAAGAGCACGACGGCTTCGACGGCGACGATGATGCCTGCGGCCGTGGCGACGAGGGCCTCCGAGATGCCCGTCATGACCGCCGCCGAGCCACCGGAGCCTCCCGACTCGACGTCGAGGCCCAGATCACGGAACGACTTCATGATGCCGGCCACGGTGCCGAACAGCCCGACGAACGGCGTGGTGGCGCCGATGGTGCCGAGCACCCAGAGCCCACGCTTCATCTTGAGCGCCACCTGCTGCCGCTCGCGATCGACCGCGGCGTCGAGCGCAGGCCCGGTCGTCTTCTGGGCGCGATCGAAGCCGGCACGAAAGAGCTCGGCCGAGAGCGTCGTCGCCCGATCTGCCGCCGATCTCGCCGCGGGCACGTCTCCCCGCAGCAGGTGCTTCGCGACCGTCTGGCCGAGCTCACGCGCCTTCGAGCCCACGCCCCACAGCGCCAGCAGCCGTTCGATCGCGACGCCGAGTGAGAGAACCGAGGCGAAGAGAATCACCGCCATCGTCAGACCGCCCAGGCGGATGTAGTGCACCAGCTCGTCGAAGCTCATTGATGGACCCAAGACATAGCGGGCCGTACTCTCCCACGCCATGACGCTGCTTCGCGTGGCCCTGAGCGTGCTCTTCGGCCTGGGCCTGCTCGGTTGTCCCCGGTTGCCCCCGCTCGACTACGGAAAAGACGGGCCCGCGAAAGACGGGGCCGAGCTGCTCAAGCGCATCGTGGTGGCCGAGTCGCAGGTCATCTCGGTGAAGGGCGACGCCAAGCTGATCGTCGACAGCCCGCAGGGGAAGGGGGCCGTCTCGCTGTTCGTCGCGGTGATGCACCCCGCACAGCTGCACATCGAGTCGCTCGACTTCTTCGGCCGCCCCGAGGGCATTCTCGTCACCGACGGAGAACGGTTCGGCCTCTACGACGCGCGTCAGCACAAGTACTTCCGCGGCCCGGCTTCGGCCGAGAACATGGCGCGCTTCGTTCCCATCTCGCTGCCGCCCAGAGAGCTCGCGTCGCTCCTGATGGGAAGGGTGCCGCGCATTCCCGAAGAGTCGAGTGAGCTGTCGGTCGACGAGCCGTCACGCTCGTACGTGCTCGCGCTGAAGCGTGGCGCCGTGACGCAGCGGCTGAACGTGTCGACCGGCACGCATCGGGTCACCCGCTCGCGCGTCGAGGGAATCGCCACCTACGCGATCGACGCCGACGAACTCACCGACTTCGGGCCGGCGACGTTGCCGAAGCACCTCACGCTCGACGCGCCGTCTGCGAAGACGAAGGTCGAGCTGCTCTACAAGGACATCACCGTCAACGAGACGCCCGAGCTGACGTTGTTCGAGCTCGAGCCGCCCGAGGGTATTCCCGTCGTCGAGGTGCAAGCGAACGGGCAGGCGGTCAGCCCGTGAGCCGAAGCGCGCGCTGGGGAGTCCTCCTCGTCGCGCTGCTCGCAGTGTCGTGCTCGAAGTGCGCCCGGGAAACGGCGACGGCCGCCAGCCCAGAGTGGCTCGCCGGGGCGTTCACGCCGGAAGAAGCGAAGTCGCCGCGTCGTGGCGGCACGCTCACGGTTCGCCTGGCCACCGAGCCCCTCGGCTTCACGCGTTTTCACGATCGGCTCGCAGATGGGCTGATCGTGCGCGCGACGACGGGCACGATCTACGAGTCTCTCGCGCGGCTCGACCCCGAACACCCTGACGGGCCGGTCGTTCCCCTGCTCGTGAAGTGGGCGAAGGTGGTGAAGACCCGACTCGAGGTCGAGCTGGTTCCGGGCATCGTCTTTCACGATGGTTCGACGTTCACCTCGGCCGACGTCAAGGCCGTGCTCGAGACGATTCTCGACGAGAAGAACCCCACGGTGTCGATGCGTGCCTCATTGGGGCCGATCGAGTCGGTGACGGCGACCGACGAGCTCCACGTCACCGTCACGTGGAAGAGCCCGCCCAGCGACTTCATGGTGCGCACGCTGCTCGCGGGCGTTCCGATGCTGCCGTCGGAGGCGCTGGTGGGGCCGTTCGACGAGCTGCCCATTCACCGTGCTCCGATTGGCACGGGCCCGTTCCGGTTCGAGTCGTTCACGCCTGGTGACCGCGTCGTGTTCGCCCGGTTCGACAGCCATCGAACGCCCGCGCTGCTCGATCGGCTCGTGCTGCGAATCGTGAAGGACGACACCGTCGCCACCCAGCTCTGGGAGAAGGGCGAGCTCGACGTGATGACGCGAATTCCTCCAGCGATGTGGGTGGCGGTCGAGACGGCCCCGTGGGCGTTCAAGGGCTACCAGCGCTGGCGGCTCGACGAGAACGCGTACTCGTGGATCGGGTGGAACCGTCAGCGGCCGGTCTTCAGCGACGTTCGGGTGCGGCGGGCGCTGGCGATGCTCTACCCCGCCGAGATCGTCTCGCGCACCGTCGAGCTCGGCCTCGAATCGCGAACGTCGTGTCCGTTCTACGTGCGATCTCAGAGCTGCGACCCGTCGGTGGTGCCGTTGCCGTTCGATCCCCAGGCCGCCCAGGCGCTGCTCGACGAAGCTGGCTGGCCCCTCGTCGACGGCCGTCGCGTGAAGGACGGAACCAGACTCGAGTTTTCCTTTCTGGTGGTCACCACCTCACAGCGACTCACGCGGGTGACGGCGCTGTTCCAGGAGCAGCTCGCGAAGGCGGGCATCACGATGACGCTCGAGCCGGTCGACGGGGCGCAGCTCGTCGCGCGAATGCGAACGCACGACTTCGACGCGGCGGCGCTGAGCTGGTCGAGCCCCGACGCGGTCACCGATCAATACGAGCTCTTTCACAGCTCGCAGATCGACGGCGGGAAGAACTACGTCGCGCTGAACGACCCTGAGGTCGACGACCTGCTCGTGCAGATTCGCAGCGCCATGGGGAAGGAGCGCCGCACGCTCGAGCAACGCCTGCATCGCAAGCTCTTCGACGATCAGGTCTACCTCTTCCTCACCGCCCGGCCCGCGCTCGACGCCGTGAAGCGGAGCGTTCACGGGCTTCGCCCTTCGCTCGTGGGCTACGACTTCTCGAAGGCCTGGGTCGACCCGTGAGGCGGCTGATCGTCACGCGCCTCGTGTGGATGGTGCCGACGTTCCTCGTCATCACGGCGATCACGTTCGCAGTCGCGCACCTGGCGCCCGGAGATCCACTGCAACTCGGCGAAGAGGCCACCTCGAGCGCTGCGGTCGATGCCGCGCGAAGAGAGCTCGAGCTCGATCGGCCGATCGGCCTTCGCTACGTCACGTGGCTCGGGCGACTTGCGCGCTTCGATCTCGGGAGGAGCGTCGTCGATCGAACGCCCGTGAGCTCGAAGATTGGTGACGCGCTTCCGCGCACGGTGCTCGTTTCGGGGCTCGCGTTACTGCTCGCCACGCTGGTGTCGATCGGCCTCGGGGTCTTCCTGGCCGCGCGTCGAGCCTCGTGGGTGGCGAAGGTGTTCAGCGCCGCGCTCGCGCTCGCCTCGGGTGTTCCGTCGTTCTGGATCGCCGTGCTCGCGCTGCTCTGTCTCGCCACCCCTCGAGGCGTCGAGCTGTTTCCCTTCCAGGGGCTCGGCACTCCGGCGCACCTCGTGTTGCCGGTGCTGTGTCTGGCCTGGGCGACCGTTGCGATGCTGACCCGCTACGTGCGCGAAGGGGTCGCGAGCGCCCTCGAACAGGACTTCGTTCGTGCCGCCCGCGCGAGGGGCCTGAACGAACGCCGCGTGCTGTTGAACCACGCGTTGCCCAACGCGCTGGTTCCGGTCGTCACGGTGCTCGGCCTCCACCTTCCGCATGTCGTCGCCGGCAGCGTCGTCATCGAGCGTGTGTTCGGCATTCAAGGCATGGGGCTGCTGGCCTTCGAGGCGATCGGCACCCGCGACTACCCCGTGGTGATGGGCGTCGCGACGGTGATGGCTGGCGTCACGCTGGTCTCGATGTTGCTGACCGATCTGCTCGCGGCCGCCGTCGACCCGCGCATTCGCCAGCCGGGGACGAGCCCGTGACGCGCGTCGGAGCGATCGTGATCGTGTTCTGGGTCGCGCTCGCGCTTGGCGCCGATCTGATCGCGTCTGATCTGCCCATCGCGGTGCGGGTCGACGGCGAGACGTTCGTCCTGCCAGCGTGGTCGCGCCCCGGTCGTCTGTTCGATCAGACGCAGGCCACGCTGGCACCGCGCGCGGAGTGGATGGTGGGCACCCTCGTACCCTTCGGCCCGCTCCAGACGCTGGCGACGACCGGCACGACGAGAACCGGGGCTCCGCCGTTCAGCCCAGATGAACGACACTGGCTCGGCACGGACGATCTCGGGCGAGACGTGCTGGCCCGGCTCGTTCACGGAGCACGGCTGACCCTGTTGATCGCGCTCGGCGTGGTGCTGCTCTCGACGGTGCTCGGCGTTCTGCTCGGCGCGGTGGCGGGGTGGAAGGGCGGGGTGTTCGATCTGCTCCTCTCTCGCGTGCTCGAGATCGCCTCGACGTTTCCGACCGTCTTCTTCCTCATCGTCGTGGTCGCCGCTTTGCGTGGGCCGTCAGTGGTGGCGGTGGTGATCGTGCTGGGGCTCACCCGCTGGCCCGAAGCTGCGAGGCTGGTGCGGGCCGAGGTGCTGCGAATCAAGAACCTCGACTTCGTGCTGGCCGCGCGCGCGCTCGGGGCGTCGGAGCCTCGAATTCTCGCCCGCCACCTCATTCCCAACGCGCTCGGGCCGGCCATCGTCTCGTCGACGTTCGCGGTCGGCAGCGCCGTCTTGGTGGAGTCGGCGCTGTCGTTCCTGGGTCTTGGCGCCACACCACCTGCAGCGAGCTGGGGCGAGCTGTTGCAACAGGCCCATCGAAACCTGATCACGCCGGGCGCCTGGTGGCTGGCGGTGTGGCCTGGCCTGGCCATCGCCTCCCTCGTGCTCGCGACGCAGGCGGTCGGGAAGGGGCTCGCTCGAAGATTCGACGGACGCGCCTGAGGCGGTACACTGCGCTCGTTCATGCCTTCGATTCGCCTGGGCGATCTGCTCGTCAAAGCCAAAGTCGTATCCGAGAGTCAGCTCAAGGCGGCTCTGGCGGAGCAGCAGAAGTGGGGCGGTCGGCTCGGCGAGATCCTCGTGCGCATGAACCTCGTGACCGAGGACATGCTGGTCAAGGCGCTCTCGAAGCAGCTCAACATTCCCGCGGTGAACCTCGAGGCGGTTCAGGGTGTGCCGCCGCACGTGCGCGCCAAGATTCCCCCAGACATCGCGCGCGATCTCGTGGCGCTGCCCATTCAGCTCCGTGACGAGGGCAAGTCGCTCGTCGTCGCGATGGCCGAGCCGCAGAACATCAAGCACCTCGACACGCTTCGCTCGGTCTCACGCTGCAAGGTGGTACCGCAGGTCGCCGGCCGTCAGGCCATCGCGCGCGCGTTCTCGCGGTTCTACGACGGCTCAGGCGATCTCGACGACGTCGAGGGCAGCTTCAAGCTGGTCGACTCGCAGGGCCACACGATCATCAAGAACGTCGAAGAGATGGCGGCGAAGAAACAGGGTGAGCGGAAAGCGACGAAGGAGTCGATTCCGGCCGCCCGCACCGCCTCGCTCGCCGACGTGCCCGCGCAGGCCACGACCGCGTCGATCGGCGGCAAGAGCCCGTCAGAGATGCTCAAGGCGATCGAAGATGCCCAGCGCAAAGAGGTGGGAGCCCTCAAGGCGATGGTCGAGCTGCTGATCGAGAAGGGTGTCTTCACCCGCGACGAGTACCTGGCGAAGGTCAAGCGCTGAGGGACGATGCGCAAGAAGCTCGGTGAAATTCTCCTCGCGTCTGGCGTCGTCACGCAGGCCGATCTCGATCTCGCGCTGAACGATCAGACGGCTGGCGAACCGGCGCGCGTTGGCGATCTGCTGGTCGCGCTGGGGCGGCTGACGCCCACGCAGCTCGCCCGGGCGCTGTCGACTCAGCACGCGATTCCCTTCATTCAGCTCCCGCCGATTCCCTCCGATGTGTTGCGTACGGTTCCGCTCGAGTTCCAGCAACAGCATCGGCTGGTGCCGTTTCGGGTGACGGGCGACGCGATGTCGGTGGCGATGGCCGATCCCTCCGACGCCGACGCAGTGGAAGAGCTGCGTGTCTCGATGAACAAACGGGTCACGCGCTACGTGGCCGCCAGCGACGAGATCGACGCCATTCACGCCGGCTTGAGCGGCACCTCGGTCGACCTTCCACCTCCGCCGCCCGTCAGTCGCGCCGCGCACTCGCCAACGGCTGCCGAGCTGTTTGGTTCGCTTGATCTCGATGCCCCGGCAGAGAGCGCTCCGTTGGGCGACGAGCTGTTCTCTGGGCTCGATCTGCCGCCGCCTTCGACGTCCGACCTGCCGCCTCCGCCTGCGATCGCACCGGTCGCGTCACCGAGCCCCTTCGAAGACTCGATTCCACCCGACGCCGAGCTGCTGCTCGACGACCCGGAGCCAGCGCCGAAGCCGTCGCGGCGCGAAGAAGAAGAGCCCGAGTTCTTCGAGTCGACGCCGGCGGTCGTCGCTGCCAAGCCCCTGCCTCCGCCGTCGATCGCCCCGAGCCCTGCGCCCGGCTACCCCCTGTCTGACGACGTTTCGATCGAGAGCGCGCACGAGGGCCTGACCTCGTCTCCGAGTGGGACGTTCGATCTCACGTCGTCGGTCGAAGAGATGGTCGTCGTCGAAGAAGACGCGCCCGCAGCGCCCGTGGAGTCGTCTGGAACCTTCGAGGTCGCGCTCACCGAGTCTGGCAACTTCGGCCCTGCGCCAGCGCCTGAGTCGTCTGGCACGTTCGACGTCGCGCTGACGGAGTCGGGCAACTTCGGACCCGCGCCGGCCGTCGAGTCGTCGGGAACGTTCGAGGTCGCGCTCACGGACTCGGGCGACTTCGGCGACGCGCAACCGAAGGAGTCCTCGGGCAACTTCGAGGTCGCTGACGATTTCGGCGCAACGGCTGCTGCACCTGGCCCCACCGCCGCCGATGACTTCTTCGCCGAGACGGGCATCGCGCCGCAGCCGGTAGCGCCAGGGGCCTTCTCGAGCGAAGTGGAAGAGGCGGTCTCGTTCGAAGAGCTGCCCGCCGACTCGACGCTCGAGTCGATTCCCGACAACGCCGAGCCGCTCTTCGATGCTGGTGGCGCGACCGAAGCACTGTTCGCCGAGCCACCCCCAGCGGGGCCTGCGCCGTTCGAGTTTCCGCCTCCGCCCGAACCAAGTGTCGAGCTGAGCCCGCCGCCTGCTGCCGTCGAAGCGCCTCCCCTCGAATCTGCGGCTGCGGTCGAGGCTGCACCTCCCGAAGCACCTTCGTCGCTGCCGTCGTGGTTGGGGCCCGGTGGAGCCCCCGCGGCTCCCGAGACGGCACCGGCGCTCGTTCTCCAGCCCGGCGAGTGGACTGGCAAACTCGATGACGTTCCCCCGTCGCGGTTGATCGTCGGCGCGGTGAAGGCGTTGGTGCTCAAGGGGCTCGTGACCGAGGCCGAGATCCTCGAGGCGCTGGCGAAGAAGTCATGACGTCATGAGCGTGCTGGCGCTCGAAGGCCTCGAGGTCTCGCTCGATGGCACCTCGCTCCTCGACGGCGTCGGCTTCACGCTCGAACCGGCCTCCATCACCGCGCTCGTCGGCGAGTCTGGGAGCGGCAAGTCGGTGACGGCCCTCGCGCTCTGTGGCCTGCTCCCAGCTGCGCTGCGCGCGAGATGGAGACTGCTTTCGTTCGACGGGCGAGCCGTCGACGACCCGGTGCCGCTCCGGGGGCGGGGCGTAGCGCTGATGCCTCAAGACGCGTTGGCCTCGCTCGATCCGGTCATGCGCGTTGGGCACCAGATCGACGAAGTGCTCGGCCACGTCGCAGGGGTGGGGCCAGCCGATCGTCGGTCGCGAAGGGAATCGCTGCTCCGCGAAGTGGGCTTCTCGGAGCCAGCGACGATCGCGACCAGCTACCCTCACCAGCTCTCGGGGGGCATGCGCCAACGCGCGCTCCTCGCAGCGACCCTGGCCGCCGAGCCCCGCGTGTTGATCGCCGACGAGCCGACGACCGCGCTCGATGCTTCGTTGCGTCAGGGCGTCTTGACGCTGCTGCGTGAGCTCACCACCCGGCGTCGACTGGCGATGCTCTTCATCACGCATGACCTCGCTGCGGTCGAGGCGATCGCCGATCAGGTGACAGTGCTCTACGCAGGTCGAGTGGCAGAGCAGGGCGCGGCGAAGACGATCTTCTCTTCACCGCGTCACCCGTACACCGCCGGCCTCCTGGCTGCGCGGCTCGATGGAAATGGCCCGGCGAGGGTGCTTCCCGGGTCGTTGCCGTCGGTCGGGGAGCGGCCCGTGGGCTGTCGATTCTCACCGCGCTGCGCTCGTCGCTCGGCGCAGTGCGCGGAGCAGCCAGCGCTCGTCGACGGCGTCGCCTGTCATCACCCGACTGGTGCTGCGTGAGCGTGCTCTCGCTCGAACATGTCTCGGTTCGATACCCGGGCGCCGGCCGCGACGTCGTGAAGGACGTGTCGTTGTCGGTCGATGCGGGGCAAGTGCTCGGCATCGTCGGCGAGAGCGGCTCGGGCAAGTCGACGTTGCTCAAGGCGTGGCTCGGGCTCGTGCCAGTGACAGCGGGCGTCGTCGCGTGGAGCGGCACCGATCTCTCGACGCTCTCGTCACGCGAGCTCGCCACACGACGGAGCGCGGTGCAGCCAGTGTTTCAGGATCCCGGAGCTGCGTTGAACCCGCGCCTCCAGATTCGCGCGAGCCTCGCGGAGCCGTTCGAGATTCACAGCCGGCCAGTCTCGGAAGCCGAGCTCGTTCGCCTCTTGTCGGAGGTTCAGTTGGGCGCCGAGGTGCTCGAGCGCCGACCACACGAACTCTCTGCAGGCATGAAGCAACGGGTCGCTCTCGCGCGCGCCCTCGCCTTGAACCCGTCGACGTTGGTGCTCGACGAGCCGGTGAGCGCGCTCGACGTCTCGGTCCAGGCCCAGGTGATCGAGCTGCTGACGACGCTGCGCACGAAGCGCCAGTTGAACCTCGTGCTCGTGAGTCACGATCTCGGCGTCATTCGAGCCCTCTCGACGCACGTCGCGGTGCTCTTCGCCGGCCGCGTGGTGGAGCAGGGCACGCTCGAAGAGGTCTTTCGTGCGCCGCTCCACCCGTACACCCAGTCGCTCGTGTCCGATGCGGTGAAGCCGCTGGTCGATCGGCCGATCGCTCCCGAGCCAGGCTGTTCGTTCAGGGCGCGGTGCCCCTTCGCGACCGACGCCTGCCACTTCACGCCACGCCTCGAGCCCCGGGGTCACCTCGTCGCCTGCGTGCGGAGCGCGTGATGTTCTGGCTCAGCCACCACACGCCTGAGGAATGGCACCGCTGCTACACCTTCGGCCCGTTTCGCGTCTGTGCACGCTGTCTCGGCGTGTACCCGACGCTCTGTGCGGCGCTCGTTGCGCTCTTCGTGTTGAAGGCGCCACTGGCGCACCCGTGGGATCTCGAAGTCGTGCTCGCGCTCACGCTGCCTGCCACCATCGACTGGGCGATTGGGCGGTTCAAACCGCACGCGTTCTCGAACCCCTGGCGAACCTTCACAGGCGTGCTGCTGGGACTGGGGCTGGCCCGAAGTCTGTTCATCCACCTCCAGCGGCCATTTCCGGCCGTGTTGCTGGCACAATTCGCGTTGGTGACAGCGGTCGCGCTGCCTGTCATTCTCGTGACTTACCGCCGTTCACGTCGTGGGTAGATCACCTTGGCGCGCCGCTCGTTGAAGAGGGTGCGACACAACGAGGAAAAGGTTGGGACCGCAGACTGCCGACGAGCAACTGATGCTCGCGTTCAAGTCGGGTGACGCCCGAGCGTTTGCCACGCTCGTCTCACGTCACCGGCAACCGGTCTTCAATTTCATCCTGCGTTATGTCGGTCATCGGCAGCGTGCCGAGGACCTGCTGCAGGAGACGTGGCTGAAGGTGGTGCGCAGCAGCAGCGAATGGGAGCCAAAGGCCCGGTTCACCACCTGGGTCTATACGATCGCGAGGAACCTCTGCGTGGACAGCGCGCGGAAAGAGACCTTCAGGGCCACCGACTCGCTCGATGCTCCAGCATCGGCCGACGAGGGCACCGAGGGTCGCACGAAGGGCGAGCTGGTCGCCGATGAGGGCGGAGCGACTCCCGATCGTGCCGCGCACAACGCGAGGCTGCGGCCACTCCTCGAACGGGCGATCACGAGTCTTCCCGCCGAGCAGCGAGAGGTCTTTCTGCTCCGCGAGTACCACGGCATCGGCTTCAAGGAGATCGCCGAGGTCACGGGTGTGAACGAGAACACGGTGAAGAGCCGCATGCGGTACGCGCTCGAAGGGTTACGAAAGAAGCTGGGCGAGTTCGGAGTCGAAGGCGAAACGATGGATTCCTCGAGAACGGTGGCGGGCTGACGATGAGTGCGGGTGTGCACCAATACGAGGACAAGCTCCTCGACTACGCGTACGGCGAGCTGCCGGCCCACGAGGCCGCCGCCGTCGACGCGCACGTGCGCACCTGTGCGAAGTGCAGCCAGGCGCTCGAGCAGATCAAGGGCGTGCGTTCGGTCTTCGCGCCGGTGCCCATGGTCGCTGCGCCCGACGCCGGTCTCGAGTCGTTGCTTGCGTACGCCGAGCAGCACGCGCGTCGGGCCAGGAGCGAGAAGCAGGCGCCGTGGCGCAGGTGGATCTTCGCTTTCTCGTCGGCTGCCGCGCTGCTCGTCGTTGGTGTCGTCGCAGTGCGCGCGTCGAAGGAGTCTCCACAGTCCGCGATGGACATCGTGGCGGGCGCCGAGAAAGAGAAGGGCAAGCTGGAGTCGAGCAAAGCGGCTCCTGCGCCCGTCGCCGCCGCGCCTTCCGCAGACGTCGCGCCCGTCGAAGCGAAAGAGGCCCCGCAGGTCTGGGACGAACGCACCGGCAAACGGGGGCTGGCTGATTCGAACTCCGAGGAGTACGCGAACAAGGCCGACGCGCTCCTCGAGAAGGCGCCTGTGCAGAAACAGGTGCGGCTCGACGACGCCCTCGCGAAGAACGACAAGTCGCGCACCCGCAATGAGAAGCCTGTCGACCTCGAGGCGCTCGCCGCAGGCAAGAAGGGCCCGGCCGGCGGTGAGAGCGACGTTGGTGGTGCGGTCGCTCGACCCTCCGAGGGCAAACGCCAGGCGCCTGCGAAGGAGGCCGAAGCACAGGGCCTGGTGCAGGACTACGCCAACAACAGAGGCGGCTACGTCGGCGGTCTCGCCAAGGACGCGCCGGTCGATGCGAAGAAGGCGGCGAAGCGCGAGACGATGAACGTCGACGACCAGCTCAACGATGGCACCTCGGTGAAGCAGTCGATGACCGGTACCTCGTCACCGCCCGGGTACGGCGTTTCGGCCGGGGCAGGGGGCGCGTATGGCTCGGGTACAACGGCGTATGGACAGGTGGTCGACACCGCGAAGGGCAACGCAGAGCAGGTTCGCTCTCAGCCCGCACCGCCGCCCCCGCCTCAGGCCGCAGCTCCGGTCGTCATGGCCCCTTCGCAGCCCGCTCCGAAGACCGCGCAGAAGGCCAAGGTCGCGAGCAACTATGGAATCATGCCCCGCCCTTCGGCGAATGAGCCTTCGGCTGACGAAGACGCTCCGCAGGCGGTCTCCGAGAGCAGCATCGGCGACTCGAGCCTTCGCCGGCAGCGCGATCAGCAGGTGAACATCGAGGCCCAGCTCGGTCAGGCGCGGGCTGCTGCGAACCAGGGCGATCGCCGTGGGCAGGTCGCGGCTGCGGTTCGTGCGCTGAGCGCGGGAGCCACTGGCTACGCCCGCGCCGAAGCGCTCAAGAGCGCGTGCGATGGCTACGAGGCGCTCGGCGAGTACGACCGCGCCCAGCAGTTCTGCGATCTGCTCATCTCGGAGTTCCGTGGAACCGCCGCCGCCCAGCAGGTCGCCCAGCGTCGCAAGGCCCAGCTCAAGGCGCCCGCGCCGGCGCCCCGAAAGTCGGTCGACTTCGAGAGCGAAGACAAGAAGCCCGCTGACCTGCCCGCCGCCGCCCACTGACCTGTCTGGCCGTGCTGTGCGATGGGTGCCGACATCGGCGACATCCGCCTCTTGTCCTTTGACACCGCGGATTTGCGGTCGCTAGCATCGCCCCCGCGTTTCCCCGCGAAAATACTCTTCGCTGACGTTCCCTCCCGGAGAACTCCCCACATGCTCAAAGGCAAAACTCCGCTCATCGTCGCGCTTGGTCTCGGCCTCGTCGCAGGCGTGATCGCGTACTCGGCGGTGAAGAAGAAGGAGATGGACGTTCGCAAGGGGTGGAACCTCGTGCCCGTCGTGGTCGCAGCCGTCGACATCTCGGAAGGCACCGTCGTCACGATGGAGATGATCAGCCAGCGCTCGATTCCCGAGCAGTTCGTCACCTCGTCCGTCGTGAAGCCCGACTCGGCCTCGTACATCGTGAATCAGAAGGTGCTCGTGCCGCTCCAGGGTGGCGACCCGCTGCTGTGGAGCCAGTTCGAGACCACCAAGGCCGCCGAGCGCCTCTCGACGAAGGTGCAGAAGAAGGCCCGCGCCGTCACCATCGAGACGAAGGGCGCGCAGTCGGTCGGTGGCTGGGTTCGCCCGAACGATCACGTCGACATCATCGGCACCTTCAAGGATCCCGCGACGGGTGAACAGGTCGCCGTCACGCTGCTCCAGAACGTGATCGTGCTCGCGACGGGCAAGATCACCGGCACCACGAACATCAACCTCGTGCCCGATGGTCAGCGTGAGTACGCCAACGTCTCGCTCCTCGTGATTCCCGAAGAGGCCGAGATTCTCGTGCTCGCGCAGGAACTCGGCGCGTTGACGCTGTCGCTGCGCAACGAAGACGACATCGACGTGCTCGAGGAGCGTGGCCGCGCCACCATCAACACGCTGCTCTCCGGCGAGCGCACCAAGGTTCTCCAGGCGAAGCGCTTCAACACCATTCAGGTCATCAAAGGGTCGGCCGCGACCGAGAGCCGTACGGCCGCCCCGGCGGAGTAATCCACCATGCTGAAGGGTCTCGTCGCGCTGCTGGTCACCGGGTCGGTCTTCTTCCTCTGCCTGGTGGTGATGGGCGTTCTGTCGAAGGCGTTCGAGCAGTACCAGGAGCGCTACATCGTCAAGTCGATGAACGACTTGTCGGACATGTTCCTGTTCATCGACCCGCGCCAGATGCTGGTGCTCAACGTCGCGTCGATGGCGCTGCTCGGGTTGTTCTCGTACTTCGTCATCAACCCGCTCGTGTGCGTCGGTGCCACGATCTTCGGCTTCTTCCTGCCGATGATCATGGTGAAGCACTACCGCAAGAAACGAATCAAGAAGTTCAACCATCAGCTCGTCGACGCGCTGCAGGCCATGGCCAACGCGTTCAAGGCGGGCCTCACCTTCCAGCAGGCCACCGAGCAGATCGCGAAGGACAGCTACCCGCCGCTCCAGCAGGAGTTCGGGTTGTTCACGAAGGAAGTGAAGCTGGGCGTTCCGATGGAGGAGGCGCTCAACAACATGGCCCGTCGCGTGGGCAGCGACGACATGGATCTCGTGGCGACGGCGACCAACATCTCGCGTCAGCTCGGCGGCAACATGGCCGAGATGTTCGAGACGCTGTCGAGCACCATTCGTGAGCGCTTCCGCCTCGAAGGCAAGATCGAGGCGCTCGTGGCGCAGGGCAAGCTGCAGGGCTGGGTCGTCTCGGCGATGCCGCTCATTCTCGGCGTGGTGCTCAACTACATGCGGCCCGACCTCATGCAGCCGATGCTCGATCACTGGTTCGGCTACGTGCTCGTCGCCGCGATCATCCTGATGGAGATCCTCGGGGTGCTCATCATTCGCCGCATCACCAACATCGACATCTGACGTCACAGGAACGCTCATGGATCCGTTGACGACAATCTTGATGGTGCTGACGGCGATGCTGACCGTCGCCGCCGTGGCGCTGTTCTCGATGAGCCTCTACGCGAACATGCTGGAGCAGTTCGTGGCCGAGGTGCAGGAGGAGTCTGCGGGTGGTGTGCAAGGCGCTGGCGCCGTCGCCGTGCGCAAGCTGGGCACCATCAACCGCCGCTTCATGTGGCCCGGCTACGAGTCGGGCATGGGCCGCAAGCTCATCAAGGCGGGCGAGTCGAGCAACTGGAAGGCCGAAGACATCATGGCCTTTCAGGAGATCGGCTTCGTGGTCGGCGTGCTCTTCGGTCTGCTCGTCGCGAACTTCTTCAACGTCAACCTGCTGTGGTCGCTCGTCGGCGCGCTGATCGGCATCTTCTACCCGATCATCTGGATCAACGACAAAGTCACCAAGCGCCACCTCGCCATCAGCCGTGCGCTCCCGTTCAACCTCGACCTGCTGACGCTCTCGGTCGAGGCCGGCCTCGACTTCACCGCGGCACTCGCGAAGGTCGTCGAGAAGGGCAAACACGGCCCGCTTCGCGAAGAGCTCAACCTCGTGCTCAAGCAGCTGAAGATGGGCAAGACGCGTGAAGAGGCGCTCAAGTCGATGATCCTGCGCGTCGATCTGCCGGCCCTCACCCAGTTCGTCACCGCGCTCATCCAGGCCGACAAGATGGGCACGAGCCTCGGCAAGGTGCTCCGCATTCAGTCGACGCAGCTGCGCATCGAACGCACCCAGCGCGCCGAGAAGCTGGCCAACGAAGCCCCCGTGAAGATGCTGTTCCCCCTCATCGCCTGCATCTTCCCGACGGTCTTCATGGTGCTCTTCGGACCCATCGTCTTCGCGTTCGTGTTCAACAACGCGGCAGGAACCTAGGAACCGGTCGTCGATGCCTCCCCCTCCGTCGAAGAACCCCACCGCGCGCCCCCGAACTGGTCAGCAGCCAGCGACCGGCACGCGTCCGCGTCGAACCGGCGTCGCCCCTGCCGCGAAGCCCTCTTCGAAGCTCATCTGCTCGGCCGGGCCTGCGTCGGGCCAGGAGTTCCCGCTCTCGGGTGACGAGGTGACGATCGGCCGCGCTGCCGACGCCACCGTCTCGGTGCCCGACACGTCGGTGAGTCGCAAGCACGCGCTGCTGCGCAAGACCGAAGACGGCTGGGCCATCAGCGACCTCGGCTCGGGCAACGGCACGATGGTGAACGGCGAGCAGGTGCCCGAAGAGCGGCCCCTGGCGAATGATGACGTGATCACCCTGGGTGACAGCGAGTTTCAGTTCGTCGACGGCGCGGGTGGTGGCGCAGCCGTGGCCGACTCCACGCTGGCTCCTGCGCCGCGGCGCCCTCCCGTTCGCACCTCGCGAGCCGGTGGCTCGAATGGTACGGGCCGTTCGCGCCCGGTTCGCACGTCTCGCAGCAGCGAAGACCCGGCCGTCGCGGCGAAGAAGCGTCGGCGGCTGTTTATCGTGGCCGGCAGCTCGCTCGCCGTCTTGATGGCGCTCTTCGTCGGCTACAAGGCGATCGTGAAGAAGCGCGAGGCCGCCGTCGCGCTCGTCGAGGCCCAGCGCGACGCTCAGCGCAAGGAGCTCACCACCGCGTTCCAGGAAGCCAAGAACCTCACCAAGGAAGGTAAGTGGGTCGAGGCGAAGACGCGGCTGGAGCAGATCGCCGAGTTCGACCCGAAGTTCGAGGCCAAGTCGATCGCGACGTACCTCGATCGCGCGAACACCGAGATCCCCAACGAGCAGGCGCTGGAAGAGGCGAAGCAGGCGCTGACCAGCGATCAGCTTGGCAAGGGCGCAGCAGCCCTCGCGCGCGTGAAGAACACGATGATGGAGAAGCGGGTCACCGAGCTCAAGGAGTTGCTCGAGCAGAAGCTGGGCGACAAGGTGATCGACGCACGCAAGCGCCTCTCGGCCAGCCCACGCGATCTGGCTGCGATGGAGCAGGTGAAGGGAATGGCCGAAGACATTCTCGCGGCGCGACCCGAAGATCGTGACGCTCCGGACATCAAGAAGCAGGCGGAAGACAACATCAACCGCATCAAGAACCCGAACCTGCCGCCGCCCACGCCCGAGACGCCGCACCTCGAGGTGATGGCTCGGTTCCGCAACGGCGACCTGTCGGGCGCGATGTCGCTCGCGCAGGCCTGTGCCAGCAAGAACGCGCAGTGCCGTGCTCTCGAAGCCCAGATGAAGGAGTTCGACTCGAAGTCGAAGAACCTCGAGAACCTGTCGTCGGCCGAGCTGCGCAACCTCTACAACCTCGACAAGAAGATTGCTGGCGGCCAGTCGAGCGATCTCTCGAAGCAGATCCGCACGCGGCTCGCGACCGTCTTCTACAAGGAGGCTTCGAACGCGAAGACGGTGCGCGACTGGGTGTCGGCGATTCAGAAGGCCCAGGTCGTGCTCGAGGTCGACCCCGGTCACCCTGGCGCGTCGACGATCATTCAGGAGGCCCGCAGCCAGGCGCACGACATCTACCTGCGCGGCTATCAGCTGCGAGAGACCAGCCCAGATGAAGCTGCGCGGTTGTTCAAGGAGGTCATCATGATGACGCCTCCCGAAGACACCGATCATCAGAAGGCCAAGTCGCGCCTCGAGGAACTGCAGCGGCAATGAAGCAGGGTGATCTCTTCGGTGGTTCGTCGCTCCCTGCGAAGGAGCCGCCGAAGCCGCGCGTCGACCCGGTTCCCGAGAAGACGTTGAGCCTGCCGCTCGGTCAGGTTCAGGAGCGCGCCCCTGAAGCGCAACCACCCGCACCCGTACGGGCGGAGCCAGCCCCTCGCCCCGAATCAGCTCCCCGTGCCGTCGAGCCGGCGCCAGCGAAGTCGAGCGCGCCACCGAAAGCCGAAGCCGACGTTCCTGCGTGGAGAAAACCCGCACCCGCGAAGAGGGTGCTGACGGTCTCCGAGCTCACGTACCAGCTCAAAGAAGCGATCGAGCCGAAGTTCACGCGGGTGATCGTTCGCGGCGAAGTGACGGGCTTTCGCGGCGCCAACGCGCGCGGCCACCTGTACTTCGCGATCAAGGACGAGACCGCGCAGATCGACGTTCGCATCTGGCAGACCCAGGCGAAGCAGCTCAAGTTCCAGATTCGTGATGGCCTCTCGCTGATCGTCGAGGGTGGCCTCAACGTCTACGAAGTGCAGGGCCGCTACAGCATCATCGCGCAGAAGGTGGAGCCCGAAGGCGTCGGCGCGATGGCGTTGGCCTTCGAGCAGCTCAAGGCAAAGCTGGTGAAGGAAGGGCTGATTGGCGAGGGGCGGACGAAGCCGCGCCGGCCGTTGCCCGTGCTCCCGAAACGAATTGGCGTCGTGACCAGCTCGTCTGGCGCCGCGTGGCGTGACTTCTTGAAGGTGCTCCATCGCCGGCACCCCGGTGTCTCGGTGTTGTTCTGCAACGCGCGCGTGCAGGGAGAAGAAGCGCCGATCGAAGTGGCGCGCGGGCTGCGCTGGCTCGCGAAGACCGACGTCGACGTGATCGTCGTGACGCGTGGTGGTGGCTCGGTCGAAGATCTGTGGACCTTCAATGAAGAGCGCGTGGTGCGCGCGATCTTCAACAGCCCGATCCCCGTCGTCTCCGCTGTCGGTCACGAGGTCGACATCACCTTGTCCGACCTGGTCGCCGACTACCGCGCGCCGACGCCAAGCGCTGCAGCCGAGGCGGTCGTGCCCGAGGTGGCAGAGCTGCGGCACCGCATGATGATGACCCGGCGTCGGCTCGTCACGGCCATGGAGCGCCGCCTGCTCCAGTCGCGAAACCGGCTCCAACAGCGCAAGGCGGCCCTCGGCGACCCGCGGCGTCAGCTCACCTCGCGGCGCCTCACCCTGTCGGAGCTGGGCGACCGCATTCGGCGCGCCTCCGACCGGGCCGTGCGTCTGCGCAAGCGCAAGCTCGAAGAGATCGAAGCCCGGCTCACGCGCGTTCGGCCGCAGACCCGGCTGGTGGAGCGGCGCACTGCCTTCACCGCCCTGAGTGGCAAGGTGCGCAGCTCGCTGCAGCGGCGAATGCGTGCCGAGCGTGCACGGTTGAGCGCCTTGCGTTTGTCGCTGGAGCGCTCGTCACCACGGCCGCGCGTTCGTGATGGCCGCCGCCGCCTCGAGAACGTGCAGACCCGCCTGCCTGCGGCCATTCGGAGGCGGCTCGACGAGGAGCGCAGGGCCCTCGAGTCGTTGAGTGCGAGGCTCGACGCGCTGAGTCCGCTGAAGGTGCTCGGCCGCGGCTACGCCATCGTCGCGCGTGAAGGGGCGGTCGTTCGGCGCTCCGCTGACGTGGCGGTTGGAGATCAGTTGACGGTTCGGCTCGATCAGGGCGATTCCCTCTCGGTGCGCGTCGAAGGCCGCGCCGCTGGGAAAGACGAGGAGTGACATGGCGACGAAGACGGCGACCGGCGGCAAGGTGCAATACGACGAGGTGGTCAAGCGCCTCGAGGGCATCGTTCAGTCGCTCGAAGGAGGCGAGCTGACGCTCGAAGACTCGCTCGAGCGGTTTGCGGAAGGCATCAACCTGGTGAAGCAGGGCGAGGCGCTGCTCTCCGATGCCGAGAAGCGCATCGAGCAGCTGCTCACGGAAGATGGCCACACGGCGCCCATCGACGTGAAGGATCTGCCCGCCGCGCCGACGACCGCCGCGACCGCCCGGCCCGCTGCCGCTCCACCGCCGCCCGTGAAGAAGCCCTCGGCGCCGGTCGAAGAAGACGACGTTCCGTTCTGAGCCACGCGGGCGGTGCGTTCGTTCCCGCTCCGTGACAGAGGCGCCGCATGGCATTCGATCTCGCTTCCTGGCTCCCCGGCGCGCAGCAACGTGTCGAGCGCCTGCTCGCCACCCGGATGGACACGCTCTCACTCCGAACGCCCGCCGCGCTCGCCGAAGCGATGAGCTACTCGTTGCTCGACGGCGGCAAGCGGCTGCGCCCGGTGCTGGTGCTCGCGTTCGCCGACGCGCTCGGTGGTGGCGGCGTGGTGGCCGAAGACGGCGCCTGCGCCCTCGAGTGCATTCACACCTACTCGCTCATTCACGACGATCTGCCGGCGATGGACGACGACGATCTGCGCCGAGGCCGGCCGACGAACCACAAGGTGTACGGCGAGGCGATGGCGATTCTCGCGGGCGACGCGCTGCTCACCGAGGCCTTCTGGTTCGTCGCGATGGGCTCCACCGCCGAGTTGCCTGCCCGCGCCCGCATGACGGCTGAGCTGGCGATGGCGGCGGGCGCTGGCGGCATGGTGGGCGGCCAGGTGCTCGACATCGCCGCCGATCGACCGGCGGCGCAGGAGTACCTGATGCAGCTCCATCGGTTGAAGACCGGAGCACTCATCAAGGCCTCGTGCCGCCTGGGCGTCCTCGCTGCGGGTGGCTCTGCGGAGGCTCTCGATGCCGCAGAACGCTACGGCGAAGCACTCGGGCTCGCGTTTCAGATCGCAGACGACGTGCTCGACGTCACCTCGACCGCGGAGCAGTTGGGCAAGCCGGTGAAGGCCGATGAAGCCGCTGGACGCCACACGTTCCCTGCGGTGGTGGGGCTCGAGGCGTCGCGGCGTCTCGCGCACGAACTCGTCGAACGCGCCAAGCAGGCAGTGAAAGTGGTCGAGCCGACGCCTGGCCCGCTCGCCGCGCTCGCCGACTACTCCGTGGAGCGCACGAAGTGAGCCTGCTGGAGCGCATCGCGTCGCCGGCTGACGTACGCGCTCTGGGCCCCGACGAGCTGCCCACCCTCTGTGCAGAGCTGCGCGAGGCGATCATCACGACCTGCGGTTCCGTCGGGGGCCATCTGGGCGCGTCGCTCGGCGCAGTGGAGTTGATCGTCGCGCTCCATCGCGTCTTTCGCACGCCTGTCGATCGGCTCGTCTTCGACGTCGGGCATCAGGCCTACGCCCACAAGCTGCTGACGGGGCGCCGCGACCGAATGTCGACGCTGCGGCAGGCGGGTGGAGTCGCCCCGTTCCTCGACCCTTCCGAGAGTGAGCACGACGCCTTCGGCGCCGGGCACGCGAGCACCGCGATCTCGATCGGCGTCGGGCTCGTCGAGGGCCTTCGGCTCCGTCAGGCGCCGGGGCAGGTCGTCGCGATCGTCGGAGACGGCGCTTTGACGGGCGGCGAGTCGTTCGAGGGGCTCAACCATGCGGCGGTCGCGGGCGGCCGGTTGATCACCGTGCTCAACGACAACGGCATGAGCATTTCGGCGAACGTCGGCGCGGTCGCCGGCATGCTTCGCCGTGATGCGAGGCGGTTCTTCGAGTCGCTCGGCTTCACCTTCGTCGGCCCCGTCGACGGCCATGACGTCACGGCGCTCGTCGAGGTGCTTCGCCAGGCGAAGGAATCGCGCAAGCCAGTCGTCATCCACGTGCGCACGCACAAGGGCAGGGGCTTCGAGCCGGCCGAGTCCGATGCGACGACGCGCGGGCACGCGATGGGGCCGTACGAGCTGCGCGATGGAAAGCTGGTGCGTGGCCGCGACGGCAAGACGACCTGGTCAGAGGCGTTCGCCCGGCTGCTGGAGACGCAGTTGGCGACGAACCCGAAGTTGGTGGTGGTGACGCCTGCGATGCTCGAGGGCAGCTCGTTGGGCCCGCTCGCGGCACGTTTCCCCGACCGGGTCTTCGACGTCGGCATCGCGGAGCAGCACGCCGTCACCTTTGCGGCTGGCCTCGCGAAGGTGGGCCTGCAGCCGATCGTCTGCATCTATTCCACGTTCCTCCAGCGCGCGGTCGATCAGCTGATTCACGACGTCGTGCTGCCACGGCTCCCCGTCGTCTTCGCGGTCGATCGCGCTGGGCTCGTTGGTGCAGATGGCGCCACCCATCAAGGCGTCTTCGATCTCTCGTTCTCGCGGCCGCTGCCTGGCCTGTCGATCACGGCGCCCGTCTTCGAGGACGATCTCGGCGAACTCCTGCACTCGGCATTGGAGCGAGGCGCGCCTGCCATGATCCGCTTTCCCCGAGGGGTGGTGATGGGCTCCCGACCGGTCGACATCGATGCTGCGACCCGCACCCGGTGGCTGGTCTCCCACGAACGCCCCGATGCCGTGTTCGTCACGCACGGAACGTTGGGGGTGATGGCACGAGAGGCCTGTCTCGGAAGGCCGTTCGCGGCGCTCGACGTGCACGACGTGAACGCGATCGATCGGGTGAAGCTCCGTCGCGCGGCCGAGAGCGGCGTGCTGGTGGTCGCGGAAGAGGTGATGCCGCGCGGCGGCCTGTTCGGGGCCATCACCGAGGTGCTCGCGCTCGAGGGCGTGTCCTGCTCCGTTCGGCAGGTGTCGTTGCCGGCAGATGCGGTGGTTCGCCACGGCGAAGCGCGCGAACAACGAAGGCAGCTCGGCCTCTCGGTCGAGGGGTTCGTGCAAGCCGCCTCGAGGAAGTCATGAAGAAGGAGCGGCTCGACGTGCTGGTCGTGGAGCGCGGGCTCGCCGAGAGCCGCACCCGGGCGCAGGCGCTCATTCTCGCAGGTCAGGTCGTGGTCGACGATCAGCGCGTCGACAAGCCGGGCACGCGCGTGCCGCTCGAAGCGGAGCTGCGTCTCAAGGGCGAGGTGTTGCCCTTCGTCTCTCGCGGGGGCCTGAAGCTCGACGCCGCCCTCGAGCAGTTCTCGGTCGACGTGCGAGGCGCCATCTGTGCCGACATCGGGGCGAGCACCGGCGGCTTCACCGACTGCCTGCTCCAGCGTGGTGCGGTGAAGGTGCACGCGATC
>JAACJQ010000443.1 GCA_016879935.1 Archangiaceae bacterium
CAGAAGGGAACCGCGCAGGGCATCAAGAACGCAGTGCGCTTCTTCCTCGGCATCGACATCGTGGCCATCACCGCGTTCAACGCCGACACGCTGGTGCTCGGCGAGTCATTGCTCGGCGTCGACTGGGTGCTTGGGCCGTCAGACCGCTTCGCGAAGTACGCCTTCAACGTCGTCGTCGCTCGCATCCTTGCTGCAACCGAACGGAAGCAGCTCCGCGCCATCGTCGAATACCTCAAGCCCGCGCACACCCACTTCGTGGACCTCGTCGAACCGTTCCCGCCGGTCATCCCCGACCACTGGGAACTCGGCCTCAGCGACCTCGGGGAAACGAGCTTGCTTCACTAACTCTGGCGCGGGTCCGCCTCATCAAGCGGCAGGCGAATCTCCAGCCTTGCACCACGCCCGTTCGGGTCCGTCAGTGCGGCGCTCCCGCCGTGGGCTTCGGCGACGTGGCGAATCAACGCGAGACCAAGGCCATGACCGGGAATCCGACGGCTCAGCGCATCTTTCGTTCGGAAGAAGGGCTCAAACACGGTCTCGCGCTCCGAGAGACTGACGCCTGGCCCATCATCGTCAATTCGAAGCACGGCATGCCTTCCTGCTTGAGACACCTCCACCCTCACCGAGTCACCAAACTTCAGCCCGTTCGCGACGCCGTTGGCCACCATGGTCCCGAGGAGGACCGCGTCCCCACGGACAACCGCGTCGCCTTCCGTCACCTGAACCCGCGCACGCTCAGAAGTCGGCAGGGTCAGGGCGACGTCCTCGACAAGGTCGCGGAGCGACACAACCTCATGCGCGTTGACCGCTGACTGTGTCGGCACAGACAGGATGAGCAACCGTTCCACAAGCACTGACAGTTCCGCGACCTTTCGCTGGACGACCTCAGCACTCTCGCGGTTTCTCGGCTCGGCCGCCCCCTCCACGAGCAACTCGAGCTCGGCCTGAATCGTCGTCAGGGGCGTGCGCAGCTCGTGAGCCGCGTTGCCGGCGAAGCGTTGCGCTTGCGCGAGCGCCCGGTCGACGCGAGCGATGAGCTGCGCGATGGTCGTACGCAACGCATCCACCTCAGCGACGTTCTCATCGTCGCCGAGCCTCGACTGCGTCAGAGCGTCGACCTCGAGCTCGGCGATGCGCTCCCGCAGCCTCGTCAGGGGCGCAGTGACGCGTCGAGAGAGCGGCCGGCTCGCGGCCCAGGCCAACGCCGCGGCAAGAAGCGCAGCGAGGAAGGCAGAACCGGCGAGCAGTGGCAGCGGCTGCGAGTGCACGCCGCCAACCACAGCCCAGAGTCCATTCGAGGAGGAGGCCCGACAGACCCGCAGTGCGCGCGCGCTGAGGGTTGCGCACCCAGACGAAGTCGGCAGCTCAACGATGCGCTCGCCGCTCACGAAAGTGCCGCTGGCGTCGTAGACGGCGAGGAGCATCCCTGTGTGCCCCATCTCTGCAGCCTCATCGTGCAGGACCTGACGAATGGCCTCGAGACCGTCGCCTTCCTTGCCGAGCTCATCGGCGAAGGTCACCGCAGCCTCTTCCAAGCGACGGTCTTCGGCTCGCTGCAACACCAGACTGGCCACGACAGTCGTCGTCAACGCGACGAGGAGTGCCGCCGCCGAGGCCGCGAGCGCAGCGCCGAGGGCAACACGGTGCACGATGCTACCGGCCATCGCGGCGCTCCTCTGCGAGCGCGTAGCCCTCGCCGCGGAGTGTGCGAATCAGCTCGGGGCCCAGCTTTCGGCGTAGCCTGCCAACGAGCACCTCCATACTGCTCGACGCGGTCTCGCTCGCCTCGCCCCAGACGCTCTCGAGCAGCTCGCCGCGAGAGACGACCCGCCCTGCGCGCCTTGCGAGGACGTCGAGAATGGCCCACTCCTTCGAGGTGATGGCGACCGTTCTCCCTGCGCGAGTCGCGTGCCGCCCCGCGAAGTCGAGCCGCACCTCATCACTCTCGTACGACAGGCCACGCGGCAGCGCCCCCCGCCGCCCCAGCGCTCGAACCCGAGCGCGGAGTTCAGCGACCGCGAATGGCTTGGCGAGGAAGTCGTCTGCGCCGGCGTCGAGGCCCTCAACGCGGGTCGCAACCTGGGTCAGCGCCGTGAGCACCAGAATGGGAATCGAAGCGCCCTCGGCCCGGAGCTCGCGACACAGCTCGAGACCAAAGCCATCACCGAGGCGGAGGTCGAGAACGAGCAGATCGATGCCCTCGGCGGCGCGTCGCCGAGCCGTCTGGAGGTCATCCGCGGTCGTCACGGCGTGCCCATCAGCCCGGAGCGCTCGAGCCACGACGCTCCGAACTTCGGCTTCATCGTCAACAACCAGCACTCGCATCGTGTCGCCTCGCGTGCTCCGTCAATTCGCTGGGCCATTCCCCGCGTCGAGCACTGCGCCCTGGTCGTCATAGACGATTTCCCGCGGCCCTTTGGCAGTTCGAACCTGTACCTCGTAGCTGGTCTTCCCATCCTTGCGCGTGCGCTCGGCGCCCGTCACCGTTGCCTTCCCATAGCGAGAAGCGCGGTGCGCCTTCTTCACCGTAGCCGGCAGGTCCTCGAATGGGACCTGCTCCTCCTCAGAGAGAAGGACACCGTCCTGCGAGACCTCCACGCTGAGTCGCCGCGTTCGGTCGCCATCCTTGAGCTCGAACTCCGCCTCGTACTGCACCACGGCACCGCGTCGCTCACGCTCGAACACACAGCTCGTCATTGCGGGGTACGCCTTGCTCACTGCGGCTCGTACGGCCTCAGGTACCTCCGTGTCCGCGACCTTGTCAGCGGCGAGGACCGACAGGCTCCAAATGCACAGCGCGGTCGTCACCACGACTTCGACTCTCTTCATGGGGCTGCTCCTTCACGACGGGGTTGGGCTGGCGGCTCATCGAGCGAGTCTTCGGAGGGGCGGCTTGCACCGAGCCACCCATAGAGCGCCGGCGTCACGAGCAGCGTGAGGATGGTGGAGCTGATGAGCCCGCCGAGGATAACGACAGCCATCGGGTGTTCAATCTCATGGCCGGCCTGTTGGCCGCCGAGGGCGACGGGCACCAGCGCCAGTCCCGTGGCCAGCGCCGTCATCAAGATGGGCGACAAGCGCTCGGACGCGCCGCGCACCACCAACTCCGCGCTGAACGTGATGCCTTCTTCTCGTTCGAGGTGACGAAAGTGAGAGACGAGCATGATGCCGTTTCGCGCAGCGATGCCGATGACGGCGACGAGGCCAATCAGCGTCCCCAGCGAGACGACGCCCGAGATTGCTGCTGCGACGACCCCGCCGACGAGCGCAAAGGGAAGACCGCCGAAGACCATCAGGGCCAGCCGGCCCGAGCGGAAGTCCGCGAGCAACACGAAGAAGATGCCCAGGAGCGCGAGCGCCGCGAGGCTGAAGAGCCGGGTCCGCGCCGCCCGCCGCGCCGCTCCCTCGCCCAGAATCTCGGCGTGGTGGCCGCTTGGAAGCTCGAGGACAGACACCTTCGTCGCGACCGCGCTGCTGACGGCCGACAGGTCTGCGCCCACAGACAGGTCGACCAGGACGTCGAGCTTCCGGGTCGTCGCGTCGTGGGCGATGGTGTTCGGCACAGGCACGACCTCGACGTCAGCGACATCGCCGAGACGTGTGAGGATGCGGCCGTCGACTGCGATGCCGAGGTCTCGCACCGAAGCGACATCTGCCCGGCTCGCCTCGTTCCCCCAAACGACGACGTCAATCGGCTGGAGCCCCCTCACGAACTGACCGGCCGTCTCCCCGGCCAGGAGCGTCGCCACTCGAGCCCGCACCAGACCAGGCTCGATGCCGAAGGCTGCGCAGCGGTCTTGGTCGACACGAACCTGAATCTGCGGAACAAGGACCTGCGCTTCAGGGTGTGCGTGGGAAAGTCCGGGGACGGACTCGAGCTCGTGCGCGAGTGTTCCTGCGATGCCTCGAAGCGCTTCGATGTTCTCTCCTCGCAATCGGATGACGATGGCGCCGCCGCCTCCGCTCAGCACTTCGCGCATGCGCTCCTGCAGGTAGGTCTGCACGTCGCGGAACACGCCCGGGTACCCGTCGACCACCTCACGCACCCGCTGGGAGGTCGCTGCGAGGTCCGCGTTGGGGTCGACGCTGATCCACAGCTCCGCGAAGTTGGGGCCCACCACCTCGTCGGCCACCTCTGCACGACCGATGTGGGCGCCAAAGTTCCGCACACCGGGAACGGTGAGGAGCTCAGCCCGCGCGAGGTTCGCCGTGCGCGCGACCGCCTCGAGCGAGGTGCCCGGCCGCGCGACCCAGTGCATCAGGAAATCGTTCTCGGCGAAGTGCGGGAGGAACTCTTCCCGGAGCGTCGACGCGAGCATCCCCGTCAGCCCGAGCAAGCCGATGGCCCCCGCCAGCAGGCGCTTCGGCCGGCTCATCGTCCAACGAAGCACGGGCTCGTAGGCCCGCAGCAATGTCGCCGCCACCGGGGAGTGTTGGTCCTGCCTACGCTCGCGGCGCAAGAGCAGAAGCGCGAGGACCGGCGTGATGGTGAGCGCCGTAACGGTGCTCGCAAAAATGGCGAGGCCGTACGCAAGCGCGAGCGGCCGGAAGAACTCACCTGCGACGCCATCGAGAAAGAGAATCGGGACGAACACCAGCAGCACGATGAGGCTCGCAAAGATGATGGCGCTCCTCACCTCCAGCGACGCCTCGAGGACGACGCGCAGCGCCACCTTCAGGCTCGGTCGCTCCAGGAGCGCTCTCAACCGCCGATGGATGTTCTCGACATCGATGATGGCGTCGTCGACCACCTCGCCGAGCGCGATGACGAGACCCGCGATGACCATGGTGTCGATGGTTCTCCCAAGGAGCGTCAGCACGAACGCCGCCGACAGCAGCGAGAGTGGAATCGCCAGCACGCTGATGAGCGCGGTGCGCGTGTTCCACAGAAAAAGGAACAACACGACGACGACAAAGGCGCAGCCGATGCCCATCGCGTGGCCGAGATTCGTCAACGCACGCTGAATGAAGCTCGCCGGACGGAAGATGGTGGCGTCCAGCTCGACGCCTGTCAGTCCCGGACGCAGCCGCGCGAGCGTCGCGTCGATGCCGGCCGTGACGTCGAGCGTGCTCGCCCCGGGCTGCTTCTCGACGATGAGAAGCAACCCCGTGCCTGAAGTGACCAGCGCATCTCCGATGGGCACCGCCGAGGCCTCACGCACGTCGGCGACGTCACCGATGGCTACGGTGCCACGCCCGATTGTAGACAGCGGAACGCGCACCAGCTCGTCTGCGTCGCGCACCATCGCGCTCTGCACGACGGGAAGGCGCGTCGAGGGCAGGTCGACCAGCCCGCCCGCGCGGGGCGTCACGGCCTCGCGCGTCGCCGCGACGAGCCGCCCCAGGTCGACGCCATTGGCGACGAGCCGGTCCGGGTCGGCCTGCACTTCAATGCGGCGACGACGCTCACCCCAGACTGCGACGTTGGCCACGCCCGGTACGGACATCAGCGCCGGGCGCACTCTCCACCGCGCGAGGTCGGACAACTCAGTCTGAGACAGCGTCGCCGACCACATCCCAATTTTCAGAATGCGGCTCGTCGATGAGAGCGGCGAGAGCAACACCGGCGCCCGGGCGACGGTCGGCAGGCCTGGCGCCGCTCGCGTGACGCGCTCCTGAACCAGGGCGCGGGCCTGAAGGAGGTCGGTCCCCGTCGGGAACAACAGCAGGATGGAAGACAAGCCCAGCACCGACTTGCTGCGAATGGCCGTGATGCCGGGCGTCCCTGCGAGGGCTGCCTCGAGTGGCGTGGTGACGAGCGCCTCGACCTCTTCGCTCGAGAGCCCCGGCGCCTCGGTCTGAACCTCGACGCGTGGTGGCGCGAACTCGGGGAACGCGTCGAAGCGCGCGCCCGTGACGCTTCGTGTCGCGAGGGCGATGAAGAATACGGAGAGGCCGACAACGACCCAACGCTGCTGAAGACACCAGGCGACGAGGGTTCGCATCAGTGCCCCGGGGGAAACTCGGCGCCAAACAACTCGACGGCGCCGACGGAAACGATGCACGAGCCGACCGCGGGCCCTCGCGCGAGCACCATGTCTCCACCCGCGCGGCGGGAAGGGTCGACTCGCGCTCGGGCGTAGCGGCCCTCTTCACAGCGGTAGACCCACGCCCCGCCCCACGCGTCGAGCACCACCGCGGACGCTGGGACGACGAGTGCGGAGGCGACGTCGAGCAGCGGCAACTCCACGAGCACCCGCTCACCCGGCGCGAAGCCCGCGCCTGCCGGGAGGGCGAGGTACCTGTCGACGGTGCTTCGGTCTGGCTCGGCAGTCGGGGGGCCTGGGACGAAGCGTGCCTCGAGAGCGCGGGGGTCCCCATTTCGACGAACTCGCGGAGCGGCGCGTAAATCGATGCGTGCCAGGTCGCCCGAGTACACGGGCACTCTCACCTGGAGGGCATCCACGCCGACCAACTCGAAGAGCGGGCCACCCGCGGCCACCGGCTGCCCCTCTGCAACCGCGAGCAACCGGATGACGCCGGTGACAGGGGCTCGGACCAGCATCGCGACATCTGACAAGAGGGGGTCGCGAGAGAGGGTTGCGGCCCGCGCTCTGGCCGCATCGGCATCGGCCTGGGCGACGGCGCGCGCGGCGACAGCTTCCTCGACTGCACGCGCGCTCCCTGCGCCCTCGTCGATGAGGGCCTGGTTGCGAGTGACGCGCAGCTCCAGCGCGGCGAGGTTGGCTTCCGCTGCTGCGACCTCTCGTGCGACGCGCGCGCGTGTGTCCCGGTCCGTCGGGGCGATGGCCGTGAGCCGCAGCAAGGCGGAGCCGCGCTGCACCGTAGCGCCGGGGAGAAGGGGCTCGCTGGTGACGAAGTGCACCTCTCCCGCGACTGGGGCGGTGACGGTGACGGTGCGACCCGGAGGAACGACGACTTCACCGCCGACGAGGCGCGCGCGCGGTACCGGTTCGGACCTCACCTGGCTCGTCTCGAGCTTCAGACGCGCGATGGCTTCGGGTGACAGGCGCACCGTTGGCAGGTCGACTTCCGCGACGGGGTGCGAGACCTGTGCGGCAGGCGCGTGAGTCGACGCCGGCTTCGCGTCGCAGGCGGCGAGGAAGACGAGGAAGAATGGGAAGAGTCGATTCATCGTTCACCCTTTTCAGCGCTCACGCGTGAGGCCACGTCGGGCGCGGTTTGCAGCCGCGCCCCCATCGCTCGTTCGAGTTCGGACAGGGCTCGCCGCTGCTCAGCGAGCAGCTCAGCGCGCCGAAGCCGCGCTTCCCCGACACGTCGCAAGACATCGAGCACCACGAGGTAAGGCTGGTCGCCCGTCTCGAAGCCGCGCCGCGCCTGGGCGAGCGCGTTCTCGAGCGCAGGCAGGACTTCAGCCTCGAAGCGTTGACGAGAGCGGGTCGCTTGCTCGAGACGGGCGTGCGCGACGGTGACCTCCATGACGACGGTTCGCGCGACCAGTTCGTGTTGCGCGACCGCTCGCTCGACTTCGGCGTCTGCGCGCCCGGTGCCGCCCTGGTTTTGATTGAAGATGGGGAGGTCGAGCCGGCCCCCCAGACGCAGCGCTGGCCCCGCGGGTTGGCTCCACTGCGTCTCGACCAGGGCGCCCAGGTTGAAGATGCGGCTGCGCTCCCAGCCCGCGCGTGCCGTCGCCGCGGAGATGGCCAGGCTGGCCGACCGTGCATCGGGCCGCGCGGCGCGCGCCACGGCGATGAGCTCGTTCAACGGCAGCGTCGTCGCGACTGATGGCGAGAAGACGGGCCGGACGGGCACACCAGGGTCGTCAAGCGCCAGGGTGGCGACGAGCCGGCCCTGCGCCATCACTTTGTCGGTCTCGGCGAGCTCGACCGCGTCGGCGCTCGTGAGCGCGTCGGCGGCGAGGACCCGCTCATCGAGCGCGCTGATGTCACCCACTTTCACCCGGACTGCGGCGAGTCGAGCGACATTGGCGGCGACCTGCGCCAACTCCGCGCGAACGGTCGCCCGGTCGAACGCGAGGCCCAGCTCGACGTGAAGCAGACGCGCGTCGCGAACGATGTCGAGCGCGCGCATGAGCACCGCCTCGCCGGCGACATCGGCATCGCGAGCAGCGGCCTCCGTGCGACGCGGCATCTGCCACAGCGACTCGAGGGGGACGAGGAGCGTCGCGACGGCAGTGATGGGGCCAATGGGCGCCATGAGGCTGAGTTGGGGATTGGCTGGTCGCCGGGCTTCATCGAGTGTCGCCAGCGCGGCGTCGATGCGCGTCAACTCTGCGCGCAGCGCTGGGTTGCGGCACAGCGCGACCGCCACCACCTCGGCTTCGTCCAGGCCATCTTCGAGCGCCTCAGCCGGTGGCGTCCCTCCACGCCACCGCTCGCATCCGCTCGCACCCGTTCGCTCGAGGAGCTCACGCCCGAGCCATGCGCGATCGCGGCCAGACGTCGCACAGCCGAGCAGTTCGACGCAGCAGCTGAAGAGAAACAACCAACGGAGCATGGGAATGGTGTCCCACGTGAAGCCAAATGCAGCCTGAACGGCCGCCATCTGGCTCGACTCCCCCAGGTCCCCGCACAGCACCCCGACGGTCTTTGCAGGCCCGAGACCTTCTATGACCCAACCGCACATCCTGCTCGTCTACCGAAACCTCGCGAAGCACAGCTCGCTGGGTAGCGCGATCGGGCTCGGGGTCAACGCGCTCCACTCGGTTCGTGTGCTGCGTCGCGCGGGCATCGAGGTGGATGCCACGCCGGCGGCGGAGCCACCTGATGTTCACCGTGCGCTCGCCATGCGGCCGACGGTGACTCACTGCGTGCTCGAAGCGCCATGGGTCAGCCGCGCTCCAATGGTCGACTTGCTGCACAGGTTCCCGCACGTGCACTTCCTCGTGCGGAGCCACTCGCAGATCGCCTTCCTCCAGGTCGAGCCATCGGCGATTCAGCTGCTTCGCGAACTCTTGGTTCTCCAGGAAAACTCCCTCAACCTCACGGTCGCGGCGAACAGCATCGAACTGAAGCACTTCTTCGAGACCGCCTACGGTGGCCACACGCTGTACCTCCCGAACCTCTACGACCTCGAGCGCGTGCACCGTCGCCACGGCCGCGAGCACGCTCATCGGCTTTTGCGGGTCGGCAGCTTCGGCGCGCTCCGGCTGCTGAAGAACCACACGACCGCAGCCGCCGCCGCGCTCATGCTCGCCCGCAAGCGCGACTGCGACCTCGAGTTCTCGGTGTCGGTCGAGAACGACACGATGGGCGGAGGAGCGGTGCTCGACGCGCTTCGAAAGATGTTCACCGGCCTCCGCTGGGCAGGGCTCGTCGAGCACCCGTGGCAAGACTGGGCCAGCTTCCGGCGAACCGTCAGCGGAATGGACCTCTGCCTCCAGGTCTCGATGACCGAGACCTTCAACGTCACGACGGCCGACGCAGTCGCAGAAGGAGTCCCCTCGGTGGTGAGCCCCACCATCGAGTGGGCTCCCGACTACTGGAAGGCCGACCCCGACCGCCTCGACGACATCGTCCGCATCGGAGGCGCACTGCTCTCGGGTCCCGACGCCGCGGAAGACGGGCTGGCCGCGCTCTCGTGCTTCACCGAGGACGCCGTTCGGCGCTGGCTCGAGTACCTGTCGGGACCGCCCGGTCGGCACGTCCGCGCGGCGTAGCGCTGTTGTCAGTCAGTCCTCCCACCTTGCGGCGTCGGTGGTGTTGGTTATGATTTCGAACATGAGCCGCGCAGAACATTGCCGCCGACATTGCTCCAGCTGATTCGCCGCTCCACCACTACTGTATCGTTCGCAGTGACGTTCCCCTTGGCGTTCAGCTCGCACAGCTGATTCACGCTGCTGGGGAGTCTTCGCCCGGCAGTCTCCCGCCAGCGACCCGCGCGGTCGCGCTTCACGCCGACTCCGAAGCGGAGTTGCTGCGTCTCGAAGCGCTCCTCACCGGCGCTGCGGTCTCCTTCATCGCGATTCGAGAACCCGATCCGCCCTGGAGTGGCGCGTTGATGGCCATTGGCCTCCGCCCGCTTCGGCGGTCCCCCGAGCTCCGCAGGTTGCTCTCACGCCTGCGGTTGGCCGGACCGTCCCTCAACCACACCACAGGAGAACCACGATGAAGCTCGACCTCACTCGATGGCGGGAGGCGCTCGTGCGCTTCGAAGCCGAACTCAAGAACTTGAAGAAGCAGCGTCGTCAACCTCGCGAGCCGGAAGAGTCGTTCGACTACGCGCCGCTGCTGCTCGCAAAAGCAGAGGTCACGCGGCTGTACTGCCTGCGCCGGCATCTCAAGGGGAAGCTCCACGCAACGGGTCACCTCTGGTGCGTGCGACTCGGGTTGTCGGGGCGATCGCACGCGCAGGCGCACTCGACGACGGACCTCGCCACGCAGGAAGCGCTGGTGCGCTCAGTCGAGGGCTGGATGGCGTGGTTCCTCATCGAGGAGGAAGTCGTCGAACAGCCCGCCGCGCCGACGACTGGGTAAGGTTGTCGCTGACGGCTCCGTAGCTCCAATTGGCAGAGCGCCCGGAGTAATGACCCGGGAGGTTGCGGGTTCAAGTCCCGCCGGGGTCACTCCCAGACTTCCACCAGTCCCCTTCGGCCCGCGCTTGGCGCTTTGGAACCACGCGCATGGCCGACAGGCTCGACTACTACTTCCGGCAGCGCGTCACTGAGGCCGAGCTCGACCTCGGCTTCAGCCTGCTCGAGAAGGCGCTCCACAACCTCGCGGCCGACCTGCGCATCTACGGCGTCGTCTCCGGTGGTGTGCCTTCTCCGCACTCGCCAGTGCCGGACCTCTCTGTCGACTTCACCGCGCCCGCACGCGCGTACGACAACCTCGGCCAGCGGCTC
>JAACJQ010000103.1 GCA_016879935.1 Archangiaceae bacterium
CGCAACATGCGCGACGAAGGCACCACGCCGACGCCGCCTCCTGCTGACGGAAAGGGCACGCCATGAGCGCCAACGCGGAACATTCGCACCCGGCTCCAGCGCCCGTCGGCGGCAAGCTGCTCACGCCAGTCACCATCACCTTCCTCATTCCCATCATCGTGATGGCGGTGCTGCTGGTGATTCGCTTCACGCGCGGCATCGGCGCGGTGACGAACCTGAACGACGGCTACCCGTGGGGGTTGTGGATCGCGTGGGACGTCGTCATCGGCTCGGCGCTCGCGGGCGGCGGCTTCACGGTCGCGCTGCTCACGTACATTCTGAACCGCGGCGAGTACCACCCGCTGGTGCGCCCTGCCCTCGTGGCGGCGCTGCTCGGGTACCTGCAGGCCGGCTTCTCGGTGATGCTCGACCTCGGCCGCTGGTGGGATTTCTGGCACATCTTCTGGCCGAAATACGCGCAGCTGAACTCGGTGCTCTTCGAAGTCGCCCTCTGCATCATGGCCTACATCGTCGTGATGTGGATGGAGTTCATGCCCGTCGTGATGGAGCGCTTCGGGTGGAAGCGCGCGCGTGACCGCCTCAACAAGACGCTCTTCGTCTTCGTCGGCATCGGCGTGCTGCTGCCCACCATGCACCAGTCGTCGCTGGGCACGTTGCTCGTCGTCTTCGGCAACCAGGTGCACCCGCTCTACCAGTCGAAGCTGCTGCCGCTGCTGTTCCTCACCTCGACCATCGGCATGGGTCTGTCGGCGGTGACGCTCGAGGCGGCCATCTCGTCGATGGGGCTCAAGCGGCCGTTCGAGCGCGAGATTCTCGGCAAGCTGTTGCAGGTGGGCCGGCTGCTCGCGGGCATCTACCTGGTGGTGCGCTTCGGAGACATCGTCTACCGCGGCGCCATCGGCTCCGCGTTCCAGCCGACGCTGCCCGCGCTCACGTTCTGGATCGAGACGTTCCTCTTCTCGGTGCCGCTGTGGCTGCTCGCCAGCGAGGCCTCGCGCAAGCAGTCCGGCAAGCTGTTGATGGGCGCGCTGTCGCTCGCGTTCGCCGGCATTCTGTACCGGCTGTCGGCCTTCCTCGTCGCGTACGACACGGGCGCGGGCTGGCACTACTTCCCGTCGCTCGGAGAGATGGCCGTCACCTTCGGGCTCATCTCGTTCGAAGTCGTCGGCATGATCGTCGCCATTCGTCTGTTGCCCATTCTTCCGGCTGCTGAGCCCGACACGAGGACCACATGAGCAAGCGCATCACGATCGACCCCATCACCCGCATCGAGGGCCACCTGCGCATCGACGTCGAGGTGGGCGCGAACAACAAGGTCAGCTCGGCCTGGGCCTCAGGCACCATGTGGCGTGGCGTCGAGCAGATTCTGCTCGGCCGCGACCCGCGTGACGCCTGGAGCATCACCCAGCGCTTCTGCGGTGTCTGCACGACGGTTCACGCCATCGCCTCGGTGCGCGCGGTCGAGAACGCGCTCGACCTGCCGGTGCCGATGAACGCCCAGTACATCCGCAACCTGATGATCTCGGCGCACGCGATTCACGACGAGATCGTTCACTTCTACCACCTGTCGGCGCTCGACTGGGTCGACGTGACGTCGGCGCTGAAGGCCGACCCGGTGAAGGCCTCGCAGCTGGCCGAGAGCCTGTCGACGTGGCCCGGCAACGGGAAGAACGAGCTCACCGCGGTGCACTCGAAGCTGAAAGGGCTGGTCGACTCGGGCCAGCTCGGCATCTTCGCGAACGGCTACTGGGGCCACCCGGCGATGAAGCTGCCGCCCGAGGTGAACCTGCTCGCGGTCGCCCACTACCTGCAGGCGCTCGAGGTGCAGCGCAAGGCGAACAAGATCGTCGCCATTCTCGGCAGCAAGACGCCGCACATTCAGAACGTGGCGGTCGGCGGCGTGTCGAACCCCATCTCGCTCAACAGCCAGTCGGTGCTGACGGTCGAGCGGCTCCTCGCCATCAAGGAGTACATCGACTCGCTGAAGGACTTCATCAACAACGTCTATCTGATCGACGTCGCGGCGGTCGCGGCCTTCTACCCGGAGTGGACCACCATCGGGAAAGGCGTGACCAACTACCTCTCGTGCCCCGACTACCCGATGGACGAGAAGGGCACGAAGTTCGTCACCAACGGTGGCTACATTCCGGACGGCAAGCTCGAGGCGTACAAGCCCATCGAGCGCTTCGGTGACGCGTACTTCCGCGACGGCGTGGCCGAGAGCGTGAAGCACTCCTGGTACAAGGGCGGCAAAGGCGCGCTGCAGCCGTACAAGGGTGAGACGGTCGCCGACTACACGGACTTCCAGGAAGCCGGGAAGTACTCGTGGGTGAAGTCGCCCACGTTCCTCGGAGAGCCCGCGCAGGTCGGTCCGCTCGCGCGGCTGCTCGCGGCGGTGGCGTCGAAAGACGAAGAGACGCTCAAGCACCTCACGCGGCTGCTCACCACCATCGAGGCGGTGGGGAAGATCAAGGTGCCGCTCGAGGGCCTGCACTCGACGCTCGGCCGGCACGCGGCGCGCGCGGTGGCCTGTCAGCGCAACATCGAGATTCTCGAGGCGCAGTGGAAGCTGCTCATCGACCGCATCGCGAGCGGAGACGCCGCCACGTTCAACCAGCCGGTGTTCCCGAAGGGTGAGATCTCGGGCTTCGGCTTCCACGAAGCGCCGCGCGGCCTGCTCTCGCACTGGATCGTCATCGAGAACGGCATCATCAAGAACTACCAGGCCGTCGTGCCGACGACGTGGAACGCGGCGCCGCGCAACGAGAACGACAAGATGGGCCCATACGAGTCGTCGCTCATCGACACGCCGCTCGCCGACCCCGAGCTGCCGCTCGAGGTGCTGCGCACGATTCACTCCTTCGACCCGTGTCTCGCCTGCGCGGTGCACCTCACCGACGTGACCAAACGCGACATCGTCAAGGTACGTGCCCTGTGACGAACGGTCAGCCCAACATCGTCATCCTCGGCGTCGGCAACGTGCTGATGGCCGATGAGGGCGTCGGCGTGCACGCGGTGACCGCGCTCGAGAATGGGTACGTCTGGCCCGAGCACGTGCGCTGCGTCGATGGGGGCACGTCGACGCACGAGCTGTTGGACGACCTCGAAGACATCGACCGCCTCATCGTGCTCGACGCGGTGAAGGCCGGAAAGACGCCGGGCAGCATGGTGCGCCTCGAGGGCTCGGCGGTGCCGTCGGCGTTTCAGACGAAGCTGTCTCCGCATCAGACGGGCATCGCTGACCTGCTGGCGACGCTCACGTTCCTGGGCAAGGGGCCGAAAGAGGTGCTGCTGCTGGGCGTGGAGCCCGTGCGGCTCGAACTCGACCTGAACCTGTCGCCTGAAGTGGAAGCGCGAGTGGCCGAGCTGGGCAAGCAGGTGCTGGCCGAGCTCGCGGCGATTGGCATCACGCCGAAGGTTCGCGCCTGACAGAGCAGCGCGAACTGATCAGTCACTGGGTCGGAACCACAGGTTCCGATCGCGGCTGAGCATGACGATGCGACGGTTGAGCAGATCGTACTCGAGCTGCCCACCGGCACCTGGGGTGCGATCGAGCATCACCTGGGTCCACTGGGTGCCGTCCCATTCCCATTGATCGCGGCCGAACGACCCGTCACCGAAGAGCACCACACGCTGAATGGTGGGGTCCCACACCATCGTCGCCCGGTCTCTCGCCGAGGGCCCCACAGCGGAAGACGCCGTCCACGTCGAGCCGTTGGCCAACCAGGTGTCGGCGAGCAGACCCGCGCCGGTGTTGCCGCCGAAGACCACCAGCCGGTTGCGCGTGACGTCGAAAGCCATCGCGGCTCCCGACCGTGGCGACGGGCCGGCCGCCGACACCAGAGTCCAGGTGCTCCCGTTCCATTCCCACAGGTCGTTGAACAACGTCGTCGAGGCCTCGCCACCGAACGCCATCACGGTCTGCGTGCCCTCATTGAAGGTCGAGGCAATTTGGAGACGGCCTGGCATCGGGTTGGCGGCAGCACTGGCGACGAAGGCGCCGCCGTCGCTCGTCCACGTGCCCGACGAGGCGAAACCGACGACCGTGCGCCGGAGTGCGTCGTAACGAATGATGCGGGTACCCGGGCCGTAGCCGACGGTTTGCCAGGTCGTGCCGTCCCACTGGTATTGATTGGGGAGCGCGGTGCCGACGAAGCGGGCTCGCGTGCTGTCCCAGGTTGCGGTGGAGACGAACTGGGGCGCGACGGGAATGGAGGCGACCGCGCTCCAGGTGTTGTTGGACAAGGCGCTGATGCTGGCCTGCCGATCACCCACCACCAGGCTGCCGCGAGTGCTCGAGAAGGCGGCCGCGCCAATGAACGCGATCGGGTTTGCGGCGAGCGAGGCCCAGTTCGTGCCATCCCAGCTCCAGGTCTCGGCGGTGATTCCCGAGGCCGTGTTTCCGCCCATCACCACGAGGCGATTCCCCACCGAATCCCACGCAGCGGCGTGCGACCACCGCGCGGCCGGGGGTGTGGTGGGCAGGCGCTGTGTCCACGCGGAGCCGTTCCATTCCCAGAGATCGTTGAAGCCGACCGTGTCGCTTCCACCAAAGAGCGTCGTCACCTGACGAGTCGGGTTCCAGGTGAGGGTGTGCTCCGAGCGCGCTGCCGGGCCGGTGGCTGCGCTGGCCGTCCACGTCGTGCCGTTCCATTCCCAGAGGTCGTTGCGCCGGCCGAGGCTCGACTGGCCGCCGAAGAGGACAGTGCGCTGACGAACCGGGTCGTAGCTGAGGGCGGCGCCGTCGCGCGGCGTGGGCGACGTCGCGGGTGTCTGTGCCAGCCACCGGGTGCCGTCCCACTCCCAGGTGTCGCCGAGGATTGCGCCGCCGTATGCGCTCCCGCCGAACAACACCACCCGGCCACGAACCGAGTCCCACGTCATGGCGTGGTTGCTGCGGGGCGAAGGCCCGGCGGTCGCGACGAGCGTCCAATTCGCGCCGTCGGGGCTCTCCCAGGTGTCACCGAAGGAGTTGTACTGTTCGGTGCCGCCGAAGAGCACGAAGCGACTCCGCGTGGCGTCGTACACCAGCGCGTGGCCCGAGCGCAGGGTGAGGTGCAACGGCGTCCAGACCGGGCCGCACGTCAGCCCATCGCCCTGGTAGCCCACCGCGCACGTACAGGCGCGGGAGCCAACGGTGTTGATGCACACACCGCGGCGCGCACAACCGCCGTTGTTGGTGAGGCACTCGTTGAGGTCGGTGCAGGTGACGCCGTCTCCGGTGAAGCCCGTGATGCAGGCGCAGGTGCGCGAGCCGGTTGTGTTGGTGCAGGTGGCGTTGGCCGAACAACCTCCGTTGTTGGTCAGGCACTCGTTGATGTCGCTGCAGGTGAGGCCGTTGCCGGTGTAGCCGCCGTTACAGGCGCAGGTTCGGGAGCCGGGCGTGTTGGTGCAGGTGGCGTTGGCCGAGCAGCCGCCGTTGTTGGTGAGGCACTCATTCACGTCGTTGCAGGTGACGCCGTCGCCCGTGAAGCCCGAGGTGCACGCGCAGGTGCGCGAGCCGACGGTGTTGGCGCAGGTCGCGTTGGCCGAGCAGCCGCCGTTGTTGGTGAGGCACTCATTGAGGTCGGTACAAGTGACGCCGTCGCCCATGAAGCCGCTCGAGCAGGCACAGGTGCGCGAGCCCGGTGTGTTGGTGCACGTCGCGTTGGCCGAGCAGCCACCGTTGTTGGTGAGGCACTCGTTGATGTCGGTGCAGGAGAGACCGTTGCCGGTGAAGCCCGTGGAGCAGGCGCAACTGCGCGAGCCGATGCTGTTGGTGCACATCGCGTTGGCCGAGCAGCC
>JAACJQ010000104.1 GCA_016879935.1 Archangiaceae bacterium
CCGGCTTTCATCTCGTCAACGTCTGGGAGCTGTACGAATCGACTGTGCCCATGCCGAACGACCTCTTCGTGCCCGAGGTCTGGTGGGGCGACGATGGGCTGCCCGACTGACCCGCCTTAACTCTCGCGAACGAACTTCACCTTCAGCAGCGCCAGCAGGTCCCACGTCTTCAGCGTCGCGACTCTGAAATGCACACAAGCGTCGACGAGGCTCACCTTGTTCGGCGAGTTCTTCGGCATCTCAAGCGTGACGACTGACGCCTTCGTCGCGACGGCATGCGCTACGAGCCACGGATCTGCACCGCTGAGGAATCTGATCTTCTCGGGGGTCAGCAAGCCAGCCGACACCCACGTCGTCACCTGTTGAAACGCGACCTGCGTCGCCTCGTCCGTCGTGGCGGCAATCCAGCTGGCGCCCTTGTGACGCTTGAACCACGTCGACACGTAGTCTTTGCCAACGACGATTTCGTCTCGAACGCGGTCGATGGTGCCAAAGGAACCTTGAACGCCGTCTTCGAGCCAATTCCAGAAGCCGGGGCAGATGTCGGGCCGATAGTAGAAGTCCTTCGCCTGAATGAAGACATTCGCGTCGAGCAGGTATTTCAAGCGGTCAGGCCCTCTCGTCGCGCGACCTCGAAGACCCTGGCAGGGCTGACGTTCAGCAGTTGACCGGCGTCGCGAAGGAAGAGTTCCTGCGACAAGGCGGCCGAGAGCACAGCGCGCGTGAACTCCCTTCCGTTCCGGGTGATGAGGGTCAGGTAGTAATTGCCCCCGCCCTTCTTCTTTGGAGCCCGCTTCCACGCAGTGCGCTGCTTCTCGAGCCACTCATCTACGATCCGGCGAGATGCGAGCCCCTGCTCTCGGGCACGAATCGCAATGACGGCGGAGCTCACTTTGAAGTGGCTGGCGAGCGCCGAAAACTGGGACTCGGCATCCTGCGACTTGCGCCAGATCGCACCCAGCTCGTCGCCGGGACCGAGGAATTCGGCAGCTGCCGCATTGCAGAGCCGTTCAGTGTTGTCGGTCGTTGGGGCAAGCGGGTCCGAGACTCCCGTCTTGCCAAGCCAGAGGTGCGCGAGCTCATGCGCCAGCGTGAACAGCTGGGCGGCTGCCGAATCGGCAGCATTGACGAACACGAGAGGAGCCGTCGCATCCGCGATGGCGAACCCACGAAACTCATCGGGCTTCACGGCACGGCTGGTGTTGCCGGCCACGGTGCCGGAGCGCATCACCCAGACGCCCGCCTGCTCAGTCGCCGCAATGAGTTCGCGGTAGAAGTCATCTCCTGTGGCGGCTCCAGTCCGCCGTGGGTTGATGACGGCGCGCATCGCACGAGCGACGGTGGCAGGAGCGACGTTCGGCTTGAGGGTCCCGACGAAGGCCACGGGGGCGAAGCCTTCCTTGCGGCGATAGTCGCGATACCACGCGTGCTTGAAGAGCACGTCGTCGTAGAGGTCGCGAAAGGCCGGGCTTGGCTGGTGGGGCCTGCCTTCGATGGTTCGAAAGTCAGGCGGGAGCGGTGATTCGCTGGGCGGCTCGGTCGCGAAGAGGACGCCAAACGGAACGTGGGTCACACGAGCCCAGGCTTCGGCCTGCGTGAACGATGGATGCGAATCGCCCTGCTCCCACGACCCGACCTTTGAAGGAGCAACCTTCAGTGCAGCTGCCATCGCCTCGGCGTCCAGCTGGGCCCGCTCGCGCGCCCAGAACAGCAGACGTGGATTGACCAGCGCCTCAGCCATGGGCCGGAGAATAGCCACGAGGCGTCGAGGGGGTACAGCATGATGCCGTTTGGCTGGGACTCGTCGCGCGGCGAGTCGACCTCCCTGGCGCTCGGCGCTCCACTTGGATGTCGCCGACGAGTTCGAAGCGCTTCTGCTCAGGAGGCGCCGCCCGACTAACGAAGCCGCTCGAGCGCGAAGGCGAGCGCGTCTTCCACCGTGCGGTTCGCGGCGTAGTCGACGTACGGGTGCGCTCCAGCTCGCTGCGCCATCGCGCGCGCGTGAAAGCCCACCGCGAGCTGCGGAGCGACCATCGTCGGATCCTGCAGCGGGTCCTCCGCGTTCCTGAACAACACGGTCGCCAGATCCTTCGCCTGCACGGGCCCAACGTCTTTCGCCGCGTTCACCACGCCCGCTCCACCGAACACGGCGAGCGCGCGGCACGTCTCGGTCGACCCGGCGAGGTACGTCGCGAACGAACCACCCAACGAGTAGCCGAGAAACGCGTACGCGCTCGGCGCCGTCGGCAGGCGCACCAGCAGCTCATCCATCACGTACTCGAGGAACGACTCCAGCGGCTCGGGCCGCGGCTGCTCTCCCGGAGGCGGCGCTGGCGAAATCACCAGGTCGACGCGCGGTCGGCCGGTGCGCTCCCACGCGCGAACGAACTCCTCGAGAATGGGCGTCGGCTCGGAAGCGAAACGCTCCTGATGCGCCTGCCACGAGATGCTGCCGCCCGTGTAGTGGACCAGTGGAGCGACTCCACCGTCACCGAACCGATACCACTCGGCGAAGTCGCGAATGCCCATCGCCGACCGCTCGGTCACCCACTTCTTGTGCGCGGCCACGTCAGGGGTTCAGCGGAACCCACGTGAGCGAGAGCGTGCACGTCAGCGGCAGCGCGGTGTCGGTTCTGTTCACCCGCCACGTCGCGCCTCGCTGCACCGGCATGATGAACGACGCATCGGCAACGAAGACGTCGCTGTTGGTGAAGTAGTGGAGTGAATCACGCGCGCGCACGGTGCCGTTCACCAGGCCCTGCATGTGGCACCGCGAGCCGTTCTGATCGGCGCTGAGCGACGCGACGACGAAGCCATCGGTGGCCGCCACGATGTCGGCTCCGGCCGCTGCGCCCGAGTACGCACCGAACGCACTGCCCGTCACGCGCAGGTTGCCATTGACGGTCAGCGCGCCGACTGACGTCGCCCCCGTCGCGGTGAGCGGGCCGTTGACGCGCAGCGAGTTGGTGACGATGCCGCCATCACCGATGGGCCCCGTCTTCTCTTCGACCCACCGCACCACCTGACCGAAGTTGTTGTTCACGTCGGCAGCCGTCGCCGGCTCGTCGGAGCACATCGTCGCGAGCGGCGCAGGCAGCGTCTGCGCACACGTGCCCGCGGCGGCGGCACGCGTCGCCACCACGCTCACCACGACGGCGACGACGATGGCCAACAACGCCGAAGGCGACCTGCGGCTCTCGACCCCGACGAGGAAGGCATCACGGGCGGCGACGACTTCGCCCTCGGTCACGCCCCGGCGAGCGGCCAGCTCGGACACCGAGACTTCATTCTTCAGCAGCGACAGCAGGTCTGATTTCGTCACGGGGACTCCGGTGCGGGGACGGCTGAGAACTCTCACTCCCGCCCGCGCCTGTCCACCTCACAGCGTCAGGGAACGAACGACTTCACGAACGCCTGTGACAGCCCGCCGACGTTCGACTCCCACACCACTGCGACGCGCGTGCCGTCGAACGACGCGTGCGGAAACGATGCTGCACCGGGCATGCACGAGATGAGCTCGTCGCTGCCCACCCGCACACCGTTCGCGTCGAGCCGCGTGGCCCAGATGCGCGACACCCCCGTGCGCTGGTCAGCGAAGAAGACGAGCCAGCCAGCGCCCGTCCACACGACGGTTGGCAACGTCGCGCCGCCCGAGGTCGTCAGCGGCACCCGCACCGCGTTCGCCGGGCCGCTCTTCGACAGCCGCGTGAAGATGATGTCGCTCTGGGCGAAGGCGGTGCCGCGGTACTCCTGAAAGACGACGCCGTAGTGGTTCGGAGACGTGGCGATGCGCGGCTGAAACGCGCCCTGCCCCACCGCGTTCAGCTGCGTCTCGTTCAGCTCGGGCACGCCCGTCGACGAGAGCCGGTGGAAGAGCATGTACGGCGTGTCGTTGCGCAGCTGCGTGACGACGAGCCCCCAGTTGCTGCCGCCCCAGACGAGGTCGCTGTAGTCGGTGGCGACGCCAGTGGGGTTCGAGGTCAGCGACACCTCGGCGCCGATGGTCAGCCCCTGCGCATTGACGCGGCGGAAATAGAGCGAGCGGTCGTTGCCCTGCGCGGGTGGCCGGCTGTCACCCCACACCACGCCGAACTCCTGCGCGCCGGCGTTCCACCCAATCGACGCGGGGAACTCGAGGCCCGGCAACGTCGAGATGGGAACGTCGGCCGCGAGCATGCGCTGCCCAGCGACCGAGAGCCGGGTGAAGTAGACGTCGTTTGACTGGTTGCGCGTGTCGCTCCACGCGAGGCCGAACTCGGAGCCCGTCCACGCGGCGAAGGGTTTGTGCGCTGCCAGCATGCCCACCATCGGCGCTGCGGCGCCCACTGGCTGAAGCTGCGCGTCGAGTCGCTGGTAGCTGTAGCGAAGGTTCGAGTTGCCGAACGACTCGTGCGCGATGACGCCCCACTGGCCGTTGCCCACCGAGCCGATGAAGGCGGTGAAGGCGTTGCCGGGCGCGAAGGTGACCTGCACCTCGGGCGCGGTGATGGTGCACGCGGGCTGAGCGCACGCCATCACGCTCGCGCAGTCGGGGTCGGCGCAGTCGACGTTGCCGTCGCAGTCGTTGTCGACGCCGTCACCACATTGCTCGGCGCCACCAGCGCAGACACACGCGTTCTGCTGACAGCTCGCGCCGTTGCCGCAGGTGCCACAGTCGAGCGTTCCTCCGCAGCCGTCGGCGAGCGAGCCACAGACGGCGCCACGCGCGGTGCACGAGGTGGGCAGGCAGCTGCCTGCGTCGACCGTCACGCCCGCGTCGAGCCGAAGCCCTGCATCGACCGTGAGCCCGGCGTCACGCGGAAGGTCGACGCAGCGCTGCGCGACGCACTGCTGACCTTTCGCGCAGACGCAGCTGACGAAGCCACCGCAGCCGTCGGGTTGCTGGCCGCACATGGCGGTGGCGCTCTCGAGCACGAGGCAGCTCGTGCGCGGAGAACAGCTCGCGGGAACTCGCGCCGACAACGGCACGCGCACCTGGTCTCCGTCGAGGTCGATGACGAGCACGCCGACGTCGGCCGACGAACTCGAGGGCGCCGTGTATTGAACGACGAAGCGCACCTCGTCTCCCGCGTTCGCCACGCGCGGCGCGAGCGTCGTCGAGAACGGCTTCGACGCGCTCTGCTCGATGCTCACCGACGAGAGCCGAACTCCGGCGCGCCCCACCACGCGCCCGACGAGTTCTTTCAGCTCGACCTTCCCCACCCCGACGTCACCGAACTCGACCGACGCCGGCTCGACCACGAAGCGCGAACCGGAGCCCATCACCCGCTCTCCGCACTGACAGGCGGGGAGCATCACGAGGAACGCAGCGATCAGCAGTCTCATGTTCACTGGGAGCCGGGCTGCGGGAAGAAGTCGCACGCTCACGGCCTGTACCGGAGAATCACGCCGCCGAAGCCGACCGCCCACACGTGGCGTTCGTCGCTGCCGTGCACGTCACGGAGGAAGCGCGTCGTCGGGCTGACCTTCTTCGAGACCTGGGTCACGCCGGAGAGGAGATGAATCTCGCCTTCGGGGCCGACGCTCCAGACTGCGTCAGGGCGCGCGCCCCACAGGCCCATCACGGTGACGTCCTGCCCGATGCCGGGCGTTCGCCACGTCGCGCCGTCCCACGTCGCGAGCGCGCCATTGCCACCCGCCGCCCACGTGAGCGTGTTGCCGAACGCGATGGCCGACGTGAGCCCGTTGGTCATGCTCGTGCGCACCTCGCTCCAGGTGCCTGAGACGTTCTCGAGAATGAGCCCCGACGAGCCGACCGCCCAGACCCGCGAGCCCGAGCCCGCGAAGTCGACGAGGTCTTTCGTCGTATTGCTCGCGACCGGCGTCAGCGCCGAGCCGTTCCACTTCAGCAGCGTGCCCTGCGGCCCACCGAACCAGACGTCGTCGTCGGTGCGCGAGCCCCAGATGGCGTCGATGCGCCGCAGATTGCGAGAGACGACACGCCAGCCGGTGCCATCGAAGCGCGCGATGACGCCGATGTTCTGTGACGGGTCGCCAGAGCCGCCGGAGATCCACACGTCGTTCGGCCCGCTCGCCCAGACGGCGAAGAGGTCGTCGCTGAGGCCGGCGTTCACCGCGCTCCACGCGAGGCCGTCGAAGTGCAGCACCGTGGCGCCATCGCCGACGACCCAGACATCGGCAGGCGAAGTCGCCCAGACCGAGCGCAGGTTCGTGGTGACGAGTGGCTGAAGACTCGAGGTGAGCCCGTCGAGACACCAGCCATCGGGAGGACACGGCGTCACGCCTGCGTCGATGGTGACGACACCCGCGTCGACGACACCCGCATCGACCGGCGTCACGCCTGCGTCGGGCACGCTCTCCTCGCAGGAACCGGCGCGGCAGGTCGACCCAGCGCCGCACGAACGGCATGAACTCCGCGGCGCACCACACGCGTCGTCGTCTTCACCGGTGAGGCACGTGCCAGTCGCGTCGCAGCAGCCGGGGCAGGAGCGCGAACACTCCTGCGTTCGCACGACGACGGCCTTCGTCTGACAGCCGAGCAACGACAGCCCCACGAGCAACAGAAGCGAGCGCATGGCCGCAGGGAGCCGGGCACGGGGGAAATGTCGCACGCCGATGGAAGTCCCTGGAACAAGGCTATCTTCGCGACATGGCGACGGAGACTGCGGCCTCGGCGCTGGCGACCTGGAGCGCGACCGGAAGAGACGCCTCGCCCGAGCTCGGAGCCGCCCTGCTCGCGCTCTTCACCCAGGGCCGTGAAGCGTGGCCTGCCCTCGACCTGACACTCGACCGGTTCGTGAAACACGTCGCGGCGGTGGCACCCGCAGGCACGTCTGCTGACCAGCTGGGAGGGCTGTCGGGAGAAGGGCTGCTGCTCTGCGCCGCGTGTCTCGACGACGACCCGAAGGCCGTGAACCTGTTCGAGACCGTGTTCCTCGCGCCGCTCACGCGAGTGCTCGGCAAGCTCGACGACGGTCGCGAACTCGCGGCCGACACCCTCCAACAACTGCGTGCACAGTTCTTCGCTCCAGCGTCGGGGCAGACCTCGGCGTTTCTCATGTACTCGGGCCGTGGCGCGCTCGCGGTGTGGCTGAAGGTGCTGGCCGTTCGAGCCGCGCAGAAGCTCCGGCGTGGCGCAGCGAAGAACGCCGAGACTTCTGACGAGGGGCTCGGAGCGCTTCCGGCTCCCGACGCCGACCCCGAGCTGCGCTTCCTCAAGCTGCAGCACCGCACGCACTTCAAGGCCGTCTTCGCCGAAGCCCTCGCAGCCCTCGAGCCCCGCGAGCGGAGCGTGCTGCGCATGAGCCTCGTCGAGGGCCTCAGCATCGACGACATCGGCAAGGTCTACGACGTACACCGCGCGACGGCGGCGAGATGGCTTGGTGCTGCGCGGGAGCAGCTCGTCTCGACCACCCGCCGTCGGCTCGCGGAGCGGCTTCGCGTGAGCGAGTCAGAGCTCGACGAGATGATGGGCGCGGTGCAGAGCAACCTGTCGATCAGCTTGTCGGTCGGGCTCGCGTCGAAGGCGCGCTGAACGTCACGGCTCGAGGACTTGCAGTGACTGCTTCATCGCCGTCACCTCGGCTTCGTCGACCTTCGCGAGCTGCATGGCGCGAACGACGTCTGGGTGCGGAACACCACGAACCCGGCGAGTGAGCCCGAGCGCAGCGGTGCGCTCCTCCAGGGTCGAGTCACTCGTGGCGGCGAGCGCCAGCAGCGTGGGCACCAACGGGGCCTGTCCAATCGACGGGTCAGCCATACCCGCCTGGACGACCGTCACCGCCTCTTCACGCGCGCCAGGCTTTCCCGCGAGCGCCAGCGTCAACGCGAGCACACCTCTCGACTCGAGCGTCTCACGATGCAGCGGACCGACCGTCGCTTCACCAATGGCGATGGCTTCTTTCAACGTCTCCACCGCTTCGTCGGTTCGGCCCATCGCGCGGAGCCGCTCACCAACCGCCCGGCGTGCCAGCGCCGCGTAGCGATGCTTCGGACCAAAGACGGACTCGACGATCTCCAGGCCCTGCCGGCTCGACGAGAGCGCTTCGGCGAACTCGCCACGTTCTTCGAGCGCGAGTCCCAGCGCCACCAACTCGGTCGCGGCGGTCATGGGAGACAGGTCGGTTCGCTTTCGCGTTTCATCGAGCAGGTCGGTCAGCTGCGTCTTCGCGTCGGCCGCGAGGCCACACCGCGCGAGCAGTTCAGCGACGGTCACGCGAGCGTGAATGGTGAGCGGGTGTTTCGGGCCAAGCAGCTCCACGCGCAGCGCCATGCCTTCACGAGCCTCGTCGAGCGCGCGTCGGTGTTGCCCATGCATCTGGAACAACTGGGCGCGCAGCGTGAGCACGTCGGCCGTACCGATGCGGTCGTTCGAACGCGTCCACGAGAGCGCACGCGTGCTCACCTCTTCGCCGCGACGGAAATCGCCCTGAGCCACGCGCAGCATCGTCGTCGCGATATCGACCTCGGCGCGCAGCCTCGGCCGCGGCAACTGCTCGAGCGCTGCCTCCGCACGTTTCACCCATGGCTCCGCTTCATCGGGCCGAACCGACTGCGTGCCGACGACGAGAATGTGCTGCACCGAGATGCGCGCGATGGCCTCGAAGTGTCGGCCTGCCTCCGCTGCGAGCAACGCGTCGCCCAGCAGCGCCTCGGCGTCTTTGAACTTCCCCCGTGCGCGGAGCACCTGCGCCTGCGCGAGCAACGCCTCTGCTTCGACCGGTCGCCACGTCGACTGCCGCGCGAGCGTGGCGCTGCGCTCAGCACTCGCCGCCGCGTCATCGAGCTTTCCACCGAGCCGCAACGTATCGGCCGTCATCGCCGCCAGCCGCGCCTGTCGAACCAGCGCTTCAGCCTCCTTCGTCGCAGGCAGCGGAACGATGGTGAGCAACTCTCCCGCGAGGCACGCCTTCGGGTCGTCGAGCTTCGAGACGAGCGCCATCGCCGCACGCGCTTCGGTCGTGGGAGCCGCGAGCACTTCGGCCGTCAGCTCGAGCTGTCCAACACGAGCATCGAGACAGGTGAGCGCCGTTCGAGCGCGTTCATCAGAGCCACCACACGTCGCCTCCCACGCCTCGGTCACCGAACGCAGCGCGGCCTCGAACGGCGTCACGACGTTCTGCGCCCGCGACGTCACGCTCGCCTTCCGCTCCGGCGTCCACGCGGCCGTGAGGCGTGCGCTCGCCGCTCCACACCGCGAGGAGCTGCGAACCCAGACGAACCCGCCACCGACGAGCAATGCGACGGCCACGCTCGCGATGACCGCCACGGTGCGCAACGACCTCTGCGGAGGACTCAACGCCGAGAGCAAGCCCTCCATCGACTCGAATCGGTTGGCGGGGTCGCGCGACAGCCCACGCCGCAACACCTCGCTCACGCGTCGAGACCGTTTGTGCGGTTCGGCCGCGAGCTGGCCTGAACCGATGGCTTCGAGCAGCGCCACGCGGGTGTTGCCCGAGAACGGCCGCTGGCCCTGGAGCGCCTCGAACAACGCCACACAGAACGAGAACTGATCAGCCCGCGCGTCGACCGTCGTTCCCGCGAGCTGCTCCGGCGCCATGTACGCGGGTGTTCCGATGAGGCCGGCGTTGGCGCCCGACTCCGTCGAGGGTAACGCGTGCGACCACGCCAGCCCGAAGTCGGAGACCAGCACCTGCCCCGACGGCTCGACGAGCACGTTGTCGGGCTTGAAGTCGCGGTGCACGACTCCCGCCGTGTGCGCGGCTGCGAGCCCTCTTCCGGCCGCGAGGAACACGTCGAGAATCTCTGCTTCCGTGCGCGGTCGCTGCTCGAGCCAGTCACGCAGCGTCACGCCTTCGACCAGCTCCATCGCGATGGAGACGCGGTCTGCTTCGACGACGACGTCATGCACCGTCACGACGTTCGGGTGACGCACGCGCGCCATCAACTGCGCTTCGCGAACGAGCCGATGCCGCCCTGCTTCCGTCGAGGCGCCTTCGAGATCGGGCCGCAGCAGCTTGAGCGCCACCTGCCGGTCGAGCTGCGGGTCGTACGCCGACAGCACCACGCCCATGCCGCCGGCGCCGCGCGTTCCCGTCACGCGATACCGCCCGAGCATCGTGCCCGGCAGCGGCACGTCCCACGGCGCGTCACTCGCGCTCCCGGGAGACGCCTGACTCGAGCGGACCAGCGTGATGAGCACCTCACGGCACGCCGCGCAGCCATCGACGTGGCGGCGCACCGACTCCGACTGGTCGTCAGGCAACGCGGCCTGCGCGTACTGCGCGAGCGTCTCGGGGTCGGGGCACGTCATCGCTGCGACGGCGCACAGACTACCCGCTGGTGCTCATCGGCGCGCGGGCTGGTGTAGACGCGGCACATGCTCTCCCGCGTTCGAGCGCTCCTCGCGACGTCTGGCCGGGCCTTCGTCCCCCGGCCACCGCTCCTCGAGGCCGGGGTCGCGAGGTGGGAATCGACGCATCAGCTCCGGTTGCCCGAGCCGTTCCGTCGCTTCCTGCTCGAAGTCGGAGACGGCGGCGTGATGCCCGGCTCGTACTGCGACTTCGCGCTCCACCCGCTGGAGCGCATGGCCGGCGCGACGACTGCGGCCGCACCCTGTCCCATCACCCGAGCGCGGCTCGACGAGCGTCTGGCCGCGAATCGTTCGGGGCCGCTCCTGCCCGAGCTCGGCGACTTGTGGGAGCAGACCGACCCGCTCCACGGGAGCCTGATGCTCGGCCGCTACCCTGGAGGCGACGCGCTGTTTCTCGTCACCTCGGGCGACCTCGCCGGGAGCGTGTGGTGTCTCGTCGACGGCGGCGTTCCAGAGCTCGGCGAGGGCGGCCAACCGAGAGACTTCCTCGACTGGTTCTTCCACGCCCTCACCGACCTCACGCGCCCAGACGTCAGGGCTTGATGAGCGCGTCGATGGGCACGGGCGACTGATTCGAGATGTGCCCGAACGTCAGGCCCATCGACTTCAGCAGCGTCGCGTGCAGGTCGGGCGGGCGAATGAGGTTGCCACCCGACGCGTCCATCGCGCCGGTGCGGAAGTTCCACTTCGTCACGCCCATGCCCGGGTTCGTCGACGCGCCGAACACCGTGTTGCCCTTGATGCCGGGGCCCGCCATCAGACAGCTCGAGACGAGGTGGTGGTCGCGGCCGCCGCGCGTGTTCATCAGCGGCGTGCGCGAGAACTCGCTGAACACCATCAGGTTCGTGCAGGCCCACACCGACTTCGTGGTGCCTGGCGCCTGCTTCGTCTTCAGGTACGAGATGAGCCGCCCGAGCGCGTCGAAGCCCATGCGCAGGCCCGCCGGCTGCTGCGTCGACCAGTCGAAGTGGTCGTCGAGGTCTTCACCCAGCGTGACGCTCACCACCTGCGAGACACCGTTCGTCAGCGCCTGAGCGGCCACCGCGGCACGGCCACGCGCGTTGGTGAGGTCGGCCGACGTCGTGATGTTGAAGGCCGTGAACAGGTCGGTCAGCGCCGGCGTCGCCGGCAACGCGAAGTTGAACAGCGCCGCCTTCGACGGGTTCATCAGGTTGCGGCCGAGCGCGCGCGAGTCTTTGAACGCGTCGACGAGGCCGTTCGCGTTGAAGCCGTGCGCGGTGCACGAGTCGGGCGTCGCCATCTCGAACTGGGAGAGCGCGGTGTTCGACGCGGCGGGCAGCGTCGCTCCGCTCTGCGGCTGCATCACCGTGAGCAGGTCGCGGTAGCTGCCCACGCCGACGGCGCTGGCCGTGGCAGGCAGGCCCTCGTTGTACGTCTCGACGCCCATGGCCAGGTTCGGCACGTCGGTGAGCGCGCCGGTCTGCGCGGCGAAGGCGGTGTTGAGGCTCGAGCCCGAGGCGACGAGGCCACGCGGGAACTTGCCGGTGATGAGGTAGCGGCGGCCCACCTCGTGGGTGAGCGTGTCCATCTGCAGGCCGCGCACGATGGCGAGGTCGGCCCCGTGCTGAATGAGTGACTGCGGCACCGCGGGCCCGAACGAGAGGTTGCCGCTCGTCTGCACGCCGGAGCCACCGGTCGCCGTGAGCACCTGCGCGACGCCCGTGTCGTCGTCACCCGCGATGTCGTACGCCGGCTGAATGCGGCTCGTCGGCGTGCGGCCCGCGACGTACTGGAACTGCGGGTCGTTCTGCGGCCGCGGGTCGAGCGCGAGCAACTGGTCCCACCCGCCCGAGAAGTAGACGACGAGCAGGTACTTCGGGTCGCCTGCGGGCAACGCGAACGCCTCGCTGCCGAGCGGTGACTGCTGAAGGACGAGGCCTCCACCAGCGACACTGAGAATCTCGAGGAAGGAGCGACGCGAGAGGGAGGGCTTCATGGCGGTCATCTCGTTTCGTGCGTCAGTACAGGTGGTACTCGGGAGCCATCAGCAGACCGACGCACACCGCGCGCCAGCCTTCCTTCACGTGCGCGGCCGTCGGCGTGGCCGTACCCGCAGCGCCCTTCACCGCGTCGTCGAAGAGCTTGCGCAGCGGCGCCAGCGTCGCGTCGTCGGTGAGCGGCACCTTGATGCCGTGGAAGCGCAGCTTCAGGTAGACGAGGTTCTGGTCGACGGCCGAGGCGTTCGACGCCACCGTGTCGGTCAACGACACCGCCTTGTAGACGACGCGCTGGTTGGCAGCCTTCGTCTGGTCGGCGTTCACCGCGCGGGTGCAGGCGTCCTTCGCGGCGTCATCCATGAACTTGAGGAACAGCGACGAGGGCTCGAGGTTCTCGTCGACGACGCCGATGTAGTCGGGCTCGCCGAGCGTACGGGTGCGGGCGTCGAAGCCGTTCACGCTGCCCACCATCCACGTCGAGCCGCCGAGGGCGACGTTCATCGACTGCGCGAGCTGGCGAACCGAGAGGCGCTGCGAACCCGCCGAGGCCGGGCCCGTCATCACCGCGCCGCCGCCGCCCGTCACGCCACCACCAGCGCCACCACCACCCGCCGAGCCACCGCCGAGAATCGCGGGGTGGTCGAAGGGCAACGCGGGGCCGTTCTCGGTGACGACGAGCGACGGGTCTTTCACGGGTGCGGGCGGCTGAACCACGGCCTGGGAGCAGGCGCCCAGCATCACGACGACACAGGCAGAGACGAGGCGGTTCATCGCACCCTCCGGTACTGCGGCTGCGTGACGATCTGCTCGACGAGCCACGGCAGGCTGTAGTTGTTGGTCTTGAAGCCGGTGGCGAGGGTGTCGAGCGTCTCGACCTCGTCGGCCGCCGCTCCCGACAGGCGCATGTCGCGCTTCATCAGGTTCGTCCACGCGCGCTTCACCACGCAGCGGGCGAAGGTGCCGTTGGCGAGCGACTCGTTCACGCGTTTGCGGGGCCCACCGGCGAGCGCTGCGGTGATCTCGGGGTGCTGGGTGTCGGCGTACTGGTAGGGCAGCAGCGCGCCCGCGTTGTCGGCCGCGTCATTGGTCACGTAGAAGCGCTGGCAGACGGCGTTGCTGCTGTTCACGCAGGTCGGCTTCATGCGGGCCCACTCGGTGAGGTTGGTGAGCAGCGTGGTGCCCGACTCCGAGAACTGGCCCCAGTGGCTGGCGAGCGGCTCGAGCCCACGGTGACAGCCGCGGCAGGTGCAGCGCTTGGTGAGGTCGCCCGAGTCTGCCGAGCAACCGTCGGTGGCAGGGTCCTCCAGGCGGGAGGGCGGCACGTACGACTCGCACTCGAAGTCGATGCGGTAGCGGTTCGCGCGGCCGCGGTTCGTCTGAAAGCGCAGGAGGTACGCCATGCTCGTGAGCGCGCCAGCGTGCAGGTCGGTGCCGCGGTCGACGTCGCTCCACGTCGTGTCGAGGAACGCCTTGTTCACGTTCGGCTCGGTCGGGTCGGGCATGGCCCAGATGCGGTTGACCGACAGGTTCGAGCCGAGGTCGCGCTTGTAATGCGCGAGCGCGCCGTTCACCGGCACCACCCGCGAGAGCACGAGGTCGGTGTACGGCTGACCGCCGGTCGAGACGCGGTCGACGAGCCGGCCGAGCTGCTCCCGCGCCGAGTTCGCGATGACGGTGCGCACCGCCGCCGTCGGGCCGTAGCAGAACTTGAGGCCCACGCCGCAGCCGCAGGCGAGGTTGCCGTTCGTCTCGTAGTGGCCGCACGAGAGCGTGCGCGCCGAGCTGCCGGTGCCGATGGTGACGGTCTCGGTCTCCTGCGCGTCGTAGGCGCAGACCTTGATGGGCGTGGTCGACCAGTACGGCGTCACGAGGCGCCAGCCCTCTTGCCGAACCGTGGTGCCGTTCACCATCGAGGTGCGAATGAACGCGGGGTCGGGGCGAAAGCCGCCGCCGGGCAGGAAGTGCGTCTGCTCATAGTCGCCACACTGCGGGCCGTTGGCCGTGGTGTTGACGTCGGAGAGGCCGCGGTACGTGCGGCGCCGGCCCGTCGACGAGAGCAGCGACACGTCAGGCGGCCCGTTGTTGGTGCCGTTCACGACGAGCTGCGAGTTCACGTTGTTGAGCGCGAGGTTCGAGATGTTCGGCCAGAAGAGGTCTTCGTGGTACCGGCGCATCACGATGCGGAAGTCGTCGCTGCCGAGGTAGCCGCGAATGACCGACGCGGGAATCGTGCTCTGCGCGTCGAGCGCCTCGTACTCGGTGACGTCGGGAATGCGGCCGCGCAGGTCGAGCGAGAGACGGCGCAGCAGCTGGTACTTGTCGATGTCGCGCGGCTGCTGGCACTCCGCCGCGGTCTGGGCGAACGCGAGCGGCGCGCAGCCCAGCAGCAAGGTGACGACGAGACGACGCATGTGGCCTCCGAAGAAAGTGCTCACGGCAAGAGCCCCTGCGCGACCCAGCGCTCGAGCACCTGGTACTGACTGGGACGAAGCAGCCCCGACGCGGCGGGCGGCATCGGGTTGTCCGGGTTCTTCACGCGGTCGAGCGACATGGCCGCCGCGGCCTTCGCCTTCTGGAAGTTCGTGAAGTCGATGAGCGGCGCGTAGTTCGCGCCCGAGCTGTGGCAGCTGGTGCAGTGCGCGGTGAAGAAGGGCTTCACGTCGGCGTAGCGCACGGGCTGCTCCTCGGGCGTGGTGGCCAGCCGCTTGAGCTGCGCGCCGTCGAGGGTGAAGACGGCTCCAGCAGCGTCGCGCACGACGCCCGAGACCACCGGCACCGCGACGTCACCCAGCACCCGCACGTCGTCGACGAGCATCGAGAAGAGCTTGCCGTTCGACTGAATGAAGGCCGCGTCGCCGTCGACCGAGACGTCGTTCACCGCGCTGGCGTCGCCGAAGCCGAGCAGCACCACGTCGTTCGCCGGCGTCACCTTCACCAGGCCTTCGGTGGTGGCGAAGACGGTGGCGCCGTCTCCCAGCTTCACGCCCGCCGCCACTGCGCCGAGGCCCTTCGCGAGCACCGTCACCTTCGGGGCCGCGACGTCGACGAGGTACAGCCGCTCGCCTTTCACCACGAGCGCCACCTGCGCGTCGCGACCGACGACGGCGGTGATGACACCCGCGCCTTTCGGGTCGTCGAGGGCGATGGAGTCGACCTCACCCGAGCTCACCCGCAGCAGCGCCGCATCGGTGCGCAACCACCACGTCTCGGCCGCGCCTTCGCCGACGACGTCGATGGCCTTCACGTCGGCCAGCGGCAACGAGTCGGAGACGGGCGAGCGGAGCAGCCGGCCCGTGCGCTCGGTGAAGACGCCGTTCGACGAGAGCCACAACGAGCCCGCGCCACGACGGCCGACGAGCCGCACGGTACCGAGTGACTCGGTGCCGCTGGCGCCGACGGGCACCGGCTTGAGCATCGTGCCCATGCGCACCGACACGGAGTCGCCGTTCGCGACCGCGACCTGGCCCGAGACGAGCGAGAGGCCGACCGCGCTGACCGACGACATCACCGTCGATGCGGTGGGGCGGGTGGTGTCTTGCGGCGTCAACGTCACCCGCGTGAGCGACGGAGGCTCCACCGGCGCGGGCGGCGGCATGACGATTTGCCCCGGCGCGCAGGCGGCGAGAAACAGCAGGCTGGTCCGAAGGAGGCGCATCGGACGTGACCTTGAGCAAGCGGCCGGCCAACGAAATAGCTGAATGACTTCAGTTGCTTGGGCGACGCTCGGACGAGGGGTCGGAGCGATCTGGCGTGTCGATGCGCGAGGCCCTGTCCTCCGGGCGAGGACACGTCGACGAGAGTGTCGTCAGCGCTGTCGCCGCCCCGGAACGAGCCGCCCGACGAAGGCTCTCGCACGCGCGTCGAAGTACCGGTCGACCAGCCAACAGCCGAACAACAGCACCGTCAGCTGAACTGCTCCCGAGAGCGGAGGCGGAAGGAACCGGCTGACGACCCGCAGGCCTGCAGAGGCCGGGCTGTGGAGGATGTAGATGGCGTACGACGTCACGCCGAGGAACGAGCCGACGACCCCAAGCCCACGGCCCGGAGTCGTCACGGTCGCCACGCTCACCAGCACGGGAAACCCGACGACGACCCAGACGGTGTCCCACAGCGCGCGGTTCGACGCGCCGGGGTCGACCATCACGGCCACCGCAAAGGCCGCAGACAGCAGGAGCACGACGGGCGTGCTCTGAACCGTGGGCCGCGACTTCAACTTCCGCGCGGCCAGCACGCCGAAGAAGAAGCCGAACATCGCGCGGGCCATGCCCACTCCGAGCCCGTCGACCGACCAGCCCTGATCGAGGCTGCCCGTGTGTGCCACCAGCGCCGGCAGGAGCACGGCAGAGCTCGCGCAGAGCACGACGAGGCGCCGCATCGTCAGCACCCGCCACGTCGCCGCGAAGACCACGTTGACCAGCAGCTCGAGGAACAGCGACCAGCTGGGAATGTTGAGCGGAAAGAGGTCGTGACCCGGAGCAGCCCCAAAGTCGGGGAGGATGAAGAGGGCGGGAAGCAGCGCCAACCCCAGGCTCCTCGCGTCCCACCCTGCGGTGTTCCGGCCGACCATGCTCGCGAGCGTGACCACCACGCCGCACGCCAGCCCGAGCAGATAGAGCGGGTAGAGGCGCACGAGTCGAACGCGCATGAACTCGACCAGGCCCATGCCCGCGCGAAACCGGCTGTCGTAGGCGTGACTGAGCACGACACCGCTCATCACGAAGAAGAGGTCGACCGCGAGATAGCCGCCCGGGGTCGCGACGGGCACGAACGCGCCCTTCAGGTGAAAGACCACCACGCCGATGGCTGCGAGACCGCGCAAGGCATTGAGGCTCTCGAGCACTCCTCGTTGTTCCGTCGTCTGAGTGCTGGTCACCTCGCTCGACACGGGCAGGCGGAAAGCAGAAGCAGACGCCGCAAGGAAGTGCGTTCGAACTCTCGCGTGTCGACGAGAGCGCGCGGGTGATGGCTAGACTCGATCGTCAGATGCCCTCCGAGCGATGGTCCGCGCTGTACGAGCGCTTGTCGCAGCACGAGCCAGGCGCTGGGCTCGACCGCCTCATCGCCAGCCATCGCGCCGAGGTCGCCACCTGGCCTGCGACCGAACGCTTCGTGGCTCCCGAGTCTCCCTGGCTCGCTGGTCTCTTCGAGGGGCGCTTCGACCCTCGCCTCGAGCTGGCGGGCTACGCGCGCATCGGCCAGGTGCTCACCCGGCACGCCGGCTCGCTGGCACACCGCGAGATGTTCGGCATCATCAGCGCGCTGGCCGCCCGGCTCGACCCGACCTTCGCCCCGCCCGACGTCGTGCTCGCCGAGCAGAACACCATCACCTCGGCGTCCGGCTGCGGCGGAGGCCAGGAGACGTGGACCCGCGGCAACGCCGCACACACCATTCGGTTCTCGTCCAACGCCACCGAGTCGCCTTCGCTCGGCATGCGCAGCGAAGACGAGTGGGCCGCCATTGGGCTCCCGCCAGGGTGCACGCTCAGCGTCGGCTCGGGAGACTTCTTCGACGACCGCACGCTGTCAGCGGCGGGCCCATGCCCTGCCGTGCTCGAGCTCGGCCCTGCGTGGTCGGCGGTGGTGCGGGGCGCGACGCTCGACGAGGTGCGCCGCGTGTTGGCGCAGACCCGCGTGCCCTGGCGGTGAAGCCGGTGGGCCCTTTCGCCCGCTGTCACGTTCAAGATACACCGCGTTCCGCATGGCGGAGCTCGACCTCGACGCGTTGTCCCGACACCCGGTGGTGCGCAAGCTCACCGACAAGGTGAAAGACAGCCTTGGCCTGACGTTCCTGTTCGTCTCTCCGAAGGCGCACGTCGAGGGCATTCCCGCGGGGCAGTTCATGCCGACGACGAACGCGCTGTGCACGCGCATCTGCACCGACCGCAAGAAGGGCATGAAGGCGTGTCTCTCGGCGGGCACGGGGCTGTTCTCGACGAAGAAGCTCACCTCGGGCGACTTCACGCAGAAGCCCTGTCACATCGGCCTGCAGACGCTCGGCGCGCCCATCGTCATCGACGGGCAGCTCATGGGCCTCATCGCCACGTGCGGCTTCATGCGCTCGGAGCACGTCTTCGAAGAGGAACAGTCGGTCGCGCACCGCGCCGCGAGACAGGGCTGGGCGCCGGGCTTCGACGAGGCGCTCGCGCAGCTGCGCCAGACGCCGTCGCTCAACGTGCGTGAGGTGCGCATCGCCGCAGACCTGATGCAGCTGCTCATCGAGCAGCTCATTCACTTCTCACGCTCCAGCGAAGCCGACGCCGAGGCGCTGCAGCGCGCGTGGCAGGCCCTCGAGGTGTCGTGCCCTGAGTCACCGCTCATCGGAGACTCCGAGGCGATGAAGGCCGTCGCGGCGGTGGTCGACCGTTCGGCCTCGAAGCGGCTGCCGACGCTCATCTCGGGGCCGCAGGGCGCGGGCGCGACGCACCTGTCGAGACACCTGCACCGTGCGGGCGGCTTTCTGCGCTCTCCCTTCGTCAGCGTCGAAGCGCGCGACGGCCTGCAGACGGTGAAGGGCCTGTTGCGAAAGGGCTACACCGGCACGCTGGTGATGGAGCACCTCGAGCTCGCGACGGCCTCGGTGCAGGAGGAGTTCGTCGAGCTCGTGCGCAGCAAGCCCGAGGTCTTCTGGGTCGCGACCACCCGCGCGCCCCTCGAGCCCAACGTCGCCTCGGCCGTGGGCGTGGTGCAGGTGACGCTGCCCGCGCTGAAGGAGCGCGCGATGGACGTGGCGGCGCTCTGCTCGTCGTTGCTCGCGAAGCTGGGTACCGAGCTGACGGTGGCGCCCGCCGTGTTGTCTGCGTTGGAGCGCTATGGCTGGCCCGGCAACGTGGCCGAGCTCGAGTCGGTGCTGCGTCGCGCGCTCGCGCTGGGTGGGCTCTCGCTCGCGCACCTGCCGCGTGAGGTGGCGATGTTGTCGGCACGCTCACGCCGGCGCGCGGGCTTTCACGACGAGGTGCTGCAGTTCAAGACCGAGCTCGTCGCCGAGACGCTGGCGCGCACGAACGGAAACGTGAGCCAGGCCGCGCGCGAGCTGGGGCTGCAGCGTACCTATCTGCACCGGCTGATGAACGAGCTCGGCGTGCACCCGCAGCGCGAGAGCAAGGCCGCCGCTGGCGGGTGATTCGGAACAGCCGCTCTGCCCTTCGTCGCGTGGTGCTGACTTCAGCTCCAGCGAACCCGGTACGTGCAGCGCCCGAGCGCCTTGTCGTGGTTCACCGTCTCGACCTTCAGCTCCTTCGCGCCGGCGATCTTCATCACGTCTTCGATGACGGCCTGCATGTACGAGGGCTGGTCGTTGCTGGGGAAGAGCTCGAGCTCCCAGTCGGTCGGCGCGAGCTCACGCAGCGCGACCGTCATGTAGTTGTTCGTGGTGCGGAACGTTCGCGCGATGCGCTGGAGCGCGCGTTTGGGCCCGACGAGCTTCACCAGCCGCAACGTCGCCGAGCCGAGCACCGTCGAGAACGCGCCAATCGAGACGTGCTGACCGACCTTGTAGAAGGCGTCTGAGAGCGAGTCGTTCGGGTACAGCGTCTTCGCGGTGAGCAGCACGGCGGCGTTCACCACGGTGCGCGGGTACGCCGGCAGAATCGGCTTCGTGAGGTCGAGGCCGAGGTCCTTCAGTTGGTTGACGAGCGCGGGAGGCAGCTTGTCCTTGAGCCCGCGCACGAAGAGGCCCTCGATGGTGGGACCAAAGACGAGCTGTTCTTCCTGTGCCATCGGGAGCCCCCCACGCGGCGTGACGGGCGCACGGTAACACGACACACTCCGCGGCCGTGTTGGCCCTCCTGCTCAGTCTGTCGGTCGCCCAGGCGACGCCGCCGCCGCTGGTGAACGTCGAGGGGCAGAGCACGCCGCCGGCCGCGCCTGCGGTGGTGGTGACGCCCAGCATGCCCGACGCGGGCCTGGTGACGCCGACGTCGCCGCCCGTGTTTCCCAGTGACGTGCCGCTCGAGGCGCGCGTGGTCGAAGCGAGCGAGAAGCCGAAGCCACCCGCCGAGCCCGAGCGTACGGGCGCCCTGCACTTCGCGCCGTTGAGCATCTTCGCGACGCACCTGTCGTTCGAGTTCGAGAAGGCCATCACGCCGTCGATGACGCTGTTCGCGGCCATCGGCGGGAGCCTGTTGCTTCAGGTCGGCTTCGACGCGGGCATGCGCTTCTACGTGAGTGACAAGGCGCTCTCGGGCGCGTTCCTCGCGGTGCAGGGCTCGGTGTTCTACTTCTCGCCGTCGGCCACGGCGCTCGTCGGGCCGGGCGCGATGTTCGGGTACGCGTTCAGGCCGAAAGACACGCTGCTCATCACCGTCGGAGCGGGCGTGCAGGCCTGGTACCAGCCGACGAGCGACACGGGCGTGAGAGTGCTCGGCGTGGTGCCCAACATGGACGTGATTCTGCTGCCCGGGTTTCAGCGGCCGGGCACCGGCAAGTGGGGCCCGCAGCCGATGATTCGGTTCACCGTCGGCCCGACGTTCTGAGCCGTTCGCTGGAAGATCATGCAGGCGAGCATTGTGTCTGCTGCATCATCCTGGGCATGTCCCTCGATCGACTCGTCGCAGCGCCGCGTGGGACGCGCTCGACGCGCTCAGCGAGGTGTCGTGGGCGAACGTGGGGTTCTCGAAGCTGCGGTCGGTGAGGGGCGTCGCTGTCGCGTCCGCGCTGCAGAACCTCATCACGGCCCTGCCATCGCTCCCATCGCTCGAGGCGTTGACCTTCGCCGACTCGGGGCGCTGGAGATTCTCGATGACCCGTGACGGCGCCTGGAGCTGGCACGCAGAGCGAGTGGCCCCCACCGCCAGCACGGAACTCGACCGCCTGGTCGCGGCAGCTTCGTCCATCGGCGCGTCTGCGCGCTGAAGCGCGACCGCGATCAAGCAACTCGCGCACGACTCGTGATCACCTCCGCAACAGGTGCGTGCCGCTCGCACGCAGACGCTTCACTTCTCGCGCGACTCGACGCTGGCGAGGGCGATGCACTGGCTCGACCGTCTCCACTTCACGGGAGCCGATCATGTTGCGTTCGCATGCCCTCTTCACGGCCGCGCTCACCTTCGTCGCGCTCGGCTGCGGTCCCATCAACCCTCCACCTGCTGACGGCGGCACAGACGCCGGCACCGACGTCTGCATCAGGGCCTTCCCCGAGAAGATCGACACCAACTACACGGTCGCGAAGGGCTGCTGGCTGGTACTCAAGACGCCCGTCATCGCCACAGGCGTGACCATCGTCATGGAGCCCGGCGTGAAGCTCGTCTTCTCGCCCGACACCACGCTGCGCATCGACGGCACGCAGGTGCTCGAAGCAGTCGGCACCGAGCAAGACCCCATTCTCTTCACCGGCAGCCTGCCCGTGCGCGGCCACTGGAGAGGCCTGCTCTTCAACCTCAACACCGTCGTCAGTCGCCTCGACTACGTGACCATCGAATACGGCGGCAACACGACCGCCGACGCCGACGCGGCAAACCTCAAGCTCACCGGAGACAGCCGCGGCGCGCGCGTGAGCCTCAGCCACTCGACGCTTCGTGAGAGCGCAGGCCACGGGCTCTGGGCGACCGGCGCCGCCGAGCTGCCCACGTTCACCGTGAACGTCATCACGAAGAACGCGCTCACGCCGGTGAACCTCGACGTGAAGGCCGTCGGCCGCCTCGACACCGCGTCGACGTACACCGGCAACGGCAAGGACGAGATTCTGGTGCGCGGCTCCGACCTCACCGCCGCCGCGACCTGGGAGAACCTCGGGGTGCCCTACCACCTGAAGAGCGACCTGCACGTCGCCACCGCCACGTTGACGCTCAAGGCTGGCGTGAAGCTGGTGCTCGGGCCCGAGGTGGCCATCACGGTGTCGAGCGACACTGGCGCGCTCGTGACCGAAGGCACCGCCGCGAACCCGGTCGTGTTCACCGGCGAGACGCAGACGCGCGGCGCGTGGGAAGGCATCGTCTTCGACGGCAGCAACAACGCCATCAACGAACTGCGCTACGCGCTCATCGAATACGCGGGCAACACGTCTTCCGACTCCAAAGCGGCGGCGGTGCTCGCAAAGGCCGACAGCCACGGGGTGGCGGTGAAGCTCGACCACCTCTCGGTGCGCCAGAGTCAGGGCTATGGCCTGCGCGCGTATGGCAGCGCCCGGTTCCCCACGTTCTCGAGCTGCACCTTCACGCAGAACGCGCTCGGCGCAGCCATCGTCGACACGAACGCGGCGCACCAGCTGAGCGCCGACTCCGTCTACACGGGCAACGACGTCGACCGCGTCTTCCTCGACGGCAGGTACGTCGCCGGCAACGTCACCTGGCACGACCTCGGCGTTCCCTACGTCTTCACGGGCATCAACCTGCAGCCGCAAGCCGTGTGGACGCTGGAGCCCGGCGTGACGCTCGAGATGCGCCCGCAGACCCGCATCGACGTGGGCGGCGACGCCGTCGGCTTCCACGCCGTGGGCACCACCGCCAAGCCCATCACCATCACGGGCGCCGAGAAGACGAACGGCTCGTGGGACGGCATCGAGTTCGACACCACGCTCAACACCGCCAACCTGCTCGACCACTGCGTCATCGAGTACGGCGGTGGCGGGCAGCGCTTCGGGTGGAAGGCGATGATCAACTCCACCAGCGACAGCCACGGCGTGCAGGTCTCGGTGACGAACAGCACCATTCGGCACAGCGCGAGCTGGGGCATCTATTTCAACTCGGCCCAGCGCGGCGGCGTCACCGGCAACACGTACGCGGACAACGCCATGGGCGACTACTTCCACGACCCTTGACGCTCACTGCCCCGAGAGCTTGAAGACGAAGGGGTACGAGATGACGAACCCGGCTTCGGCCTGCTTCGCAGCCGGGAACTTCCACGTACGAATGCGGCCCGCGAGACATTGACCGAGCGCGGGCGTCTGCGCCGTCGACGACGTGACCTCGGACGAATCGACGATGCCGTTGCCCGTCACGTGCCACTTCACGACGACGCGGCCCTGCAGACTGGGGTTCGCCGACAACAGGCTCTCGTAGCAGTACTTCACCTGGCCCAGATGCTCGCGGACGATGCGGCGAATGAGCTCTTTGTCGAGGCAGCCGACAGCCGCGCAGGTGACGACCGGCGGCGTGTCGTCGATGACGGGGCCTTTGCCTTCTTCCTTCTTCAGCGAATAGTCGGGGCTGCCGCCCGGCGGGCCCACCTTCAGCCCGATGCCGCCGATGCGGAGCGGCCCACCGACGTCACCTCCGCCGCCGTTTCCGCGCAGGTTGATGCCGCCGAGCCCGTTCGACGCGCCGACCATGTTGCCCATCGCGTTCGTCAGCTCGTTCGACAGCCCGCCGCGACCGAGCACACCCTGCCCACCCAGCCCCGCGAAGAGCTTCTTGATGTCGGGGCCGACGGCGCGCGCGCCACCTTCACCGCGCGTCACGGGCGTGGGCTTCGGCTTCGGGCTCCCCTCGGCGGCGGCCTGCTTCTTCAGCTCCTTCTTCTCTGGCGCCTGCTCGTTCGTGCGTACGTGCTTCTCGGGCTTCGCCGCCGTCACCAGCACGCGCTGAAACGTCACCGCGCTCGCCGAGAGCCCGTCGTCGTCGAGCCCGCCGCCCTCCATGGCGAACAGCTCGAAGCGAAGCACCAGCAGCAGCGCGAGCATCGCCGTCGCGAGCAACACGTTGAGCCACCGGTAGTCCCACGCGCTGCTCCACAGCCCGACGCGGCTGGGTGTCTTCGCCGGCCACGCCTCGACCGCCACGTTCCCGAACTCCAACACCACGCCGTCACGCCGGCCGAGCGGCAACGTCCACCCGTCGTTCTCTTCGTGCGCGAGCCCGCGATGAATCACGTCTGACATCGCCAGCTCGGTGTCGCCGTTGCGAATCACCTGGCCGCGTACGCCATCGGTGAAGCGCACGACGGCGCCCTCATCTCCGAAGCTGAACGACGCGTTGCCGGCGCGCGGCACCGAGACGTCGTCACCCGGCAGCTGCCCGAGCGAGAACGCCTTCTTGTCTTCGTGACGCAGCAGGTGGGAGCTGATCAGCCGATCGCCCCAACGCACCGAGATGGCCAGCGCAGTCGTTGACATGGTGCGCTCCTCGACACCACGCCCGCGATTGGGTTCCACGCTCGCGTTCCATCGATGTGAGCGCCTGTGGGAAGGCCGGCGTCAGTTGTCGGAGAACGGCCACTCGTCGGCAGCCGAACGGTCGAGGCACCGCGTCTGCACCACGCCGTACCCATCTCCGCTGGTGGGATGAACCGAGCGCACCACCTCACGACGAACGACCCGCCCACCACACGCCGCACATCGCTCCGCCCTGCTGAGCCGCGCGAGGAGCGCGCTGCGAAGCGCATCGCCCAGCGGCTGCCCGACGACCACCTCGGGCCACCCGAGCACGAGCGGCACCGTCGTCGGCGTCGGCGGCAGCCCCGGCCGCTCGAGCTCGACACGGCCGTCGTCGAACAGCACGACCTCGACGCCCTCCCTCGAGAACCGGCGCTCCGCCATGACGCGACGATGGCACGCCCGCACAGGAAGTTCCCTCCCGTCGAAGAAGCGCTACACCCAACCCCATGCGGTGCTCTCTCCTGCTCCTCCTCGCGGCCGCCTGCACGACGCCGAAGCCCACGCCTGACCCGGTCGTCGAGAAGCCGCAGCCCATCACCGCGAAGGCCAATGCCGTGCGCGCCCGCGCGATGCCGTTCGATGTGAGCGTGTGCGCGAAGCCCGTCACGGTTCGGCCGCTGACTCGAGAAACGCTCTCGGCCGCGCTCGTGCTCGAGCAGCCGCGCTTCGCCGAGTGTCTCGCGTCGCCGACCAGCCGTGAGAAGGATGACGCGAGTGCCGAGGTCGAAGTGTCGGTGGCCGCAGCCGTGACGGCGAAGGTGACCCCGCGCAACGTCGGGCCTGAAGGCGTCTCGTGTCTCGAGCAGCGCGTGCAGCAACTCGCGCTCACGCACCCGGCGACGCTCACGTCGACGCTGACGGTGGCGCCCGCAGCGGGAGCGCCTTCGACGGCCGCGCAGCTGCTGCCCGAGGTGAACGCCGTTCGTGCCGCTGTCGCCTCTGCATGCAACTGCTTCGAGCCGCTCGGGCTGAACGCGCCGCCTCAGCTCGTGCTCAAGCTCGGGCCCGCGAGCGCCCCTGACGTCGTGACCGCGTCGGACCCACTCGCCGACAAGGTGGAGCGCTGTCTCGAGCAGGCGCTCGCCGAATTCCCCCGGCCCTCTCTCGAGCTCACCGTCGACCTTCCGTTGCTCAACAGCGACGCGAACCAGGAGAGCCCCGACGCGAGTGACGAGGTGGTCACCACACAACGTGAAGCCATGAAGCGCCGCGCGGCGGCGAAGCTGAACCTGCTGCTCGTGCAGCGCACCGCGCTCGTGAAGCAGCTCGAGCCCATCGCCCAGTCGTACAAGCGCAAGCCGACGCCCTCGCTCATGAAGCAGCGAATCGCGCTGTGCGGAGACCTGCGCGCGGTGGAGGACGCGCTCCCTGCTGCCGTGGAGCGCGCAGCGCCCTCGAAGCCCGTCGACACAGAGCCCAGTCAGCTCTGTGCCTCGGTCAAGCGCGAGGAGTGACCGTCACTCTCCGACGGACACGTAGCGATAGCCGTCTTCTTCGACGCGGTCGGGGCTCTGCTCCTTGCCGAAGTTCGCCTCCTTCGCGAGCTGCTTCACCTTCGGCTTGCTCGCATCGGTGAGCGCGCTGTCTTCGACGTTCAGGTGCGCGAGGTGCGAGAACAGCTCCTTGCGCGCGAGCATCGCGTCGATGTCGACGTCACCCAGACAGCCCATCGACAGGTCGAGCGACTCGAGTTGCTTGAGCAGCTTCGAGCCCATCAGCGCGCGCACGCCGTCGCCGACCCACTCGCAGTTCATGAGGCCGAAGTGGGTGAGCTTCGGGAACGCGGAGCAGTCGAGAATGCTCGCGATGTCCTTCACGCTGCCCGAGGCGCCGTAGTTCGAGCTGCCGAACCAG
>JAACJQ010000105.1 GCA_016879935.1 Archangiaceae bacterium
CACCGCCAGAGACCAGGTAGATGATGTTGAACATGTTGAACGTCCACACGCAGCCGAGGATCACCGACGGCAGCAGCGCGGGCTTCAACAGCGGCAGCGTGATGCGACGAAACTGAGTCCACTTCGAGGCGCCGTCGACCTCGGCGGCTTCGTAGAGATCCTGCGGAATCGACTGCAGCGCGCCGAGCGACACCACCATCATGAACGGGAAACCGAGCCACGTGTTCGTGATGATGTTCGCGGCGAACGAGGTGGAGAACTGGGTGAACCAGCTCACCGGCTCGAGGCCCAGCGCCGACAGCAGTCCGTTGATGGCGCCGAACTGCCTGTGGAACATGCCCTTCCACATGAGCGCGGTGATGTAATTCGGCACCGCCCACGGGACGATGAGGATGACGCGGTAGATGCCGCGCAGCTTGAGCAGCGGGTCTTTCAGCAGAATCGCGAGGAAGAGGCCGATGCCGAGGTGGAGCGCCACGTTGATGAACGTCCACGCGATGGTGACGACGAGCGTGAACCAGAACGAGAGCGGCTCGGTGATGCGGTAGCCCTTCGAGGTGAGGATGTCGACGAAGTTGGCGAGGCCGACGAACGAGTAGTCGCCTGCGTCGTGGTGGAAGAACGCGAGCGAGATTCCGACCGAGAAGGGAATCACCACCAGCACGGCGATGCCGATGGCTGCGGGCGCGACGTAGGCAAGCCCACGCGCAGCTTCGGGGTAACGCCGCGCGAACGACTGCGGAGGCCCTCGCTTCTTCCACTGCCAGGCTCCGAAGGCGGCTGCGATCGCGACGAGCAGGGCGACGTACGGAATCGGGTTCGCGGTCTCGGGACGATCACGATTGAGCGCGCGGTAGCGGCGTTCGGCGAGCGCACCAGCCGCTTCGGGCGAGACCTCTCCCTGCAACACGCCGCGGAGCGCCAGCTTCATGGGCTCCCAGACCTTCGCCATCTCGAGGGTGTTCGGCGTGGGCACCGCGCGCGTCGCGACGTCCTTGAACGCCGAGATGACGGGATCCTGCTGAACCTCGGGTCGATCGTACGCGGCGATCTCGGCAGGAATCTGGCGGCCCGGGTTCACGCGCAACGTCGTCGCTTCACCGAGCGAGAGGTACTGCGCCAGCGCGTGCGCCTGATCAGGCTGCTTCGTGCGGGACGAGACGAGCGCCGCTTCGACACCGAGGAACGGCATCAGCGGAAGCCCGGTCTCGCTCACCGTCGGCAACGGCACGATGCGGTACTTCACGCTCGGCTCGATCTCTCCCGTGAACCACGGTCCCGAGATCACCATCGCCGCGCGGCCCTCGTTGAAGAGCGACTTCACCAGCGCGCCCGAGACCTCTTGCGGCATGTAGCCGTGGTCTTGCAGCGACTTCACGAACGCGAGCGACTTCGCCATGCCCGGCGTGTCGAACGAAGCGCGGCCGGTGTCGTCGAACAGCTTTGCGCCGAACCCGAAGACAAAAGGCGCATGCAGGAAGAAATCTCCAGCGGCGTAGGCGAGGCCGAAACGGTGCTGTGTGGGGTCGGTCGTGCGCGCGAGATCCTTCACGAGGTCGTCGGTCGTCGCCGGAGCCTCCGAGACGAGATCGGTGTTGAGGAACAGCGCCAGCGTCTTCAGCGAAAGGGGATAGCCGTACAGCTCGCCATCGACCTCGAGCGCGTCGACCGTGCTCTTGAAGTACTTCGAGCGATCGATTCGTTTCGTCGACGGGTCCACGACCTTGAGCCGGTGGAACTGCCGCAGCCGCTCGTGCGCGAAGATGAAGACGTCGGGGCCGGCCTCGTGTGGAATGGCGCTGGTGAGCTTCGACGAGAACGCGTCGTACGGTACCGAGAGCAGCTCGACCTGAATGCCGGTCTCGGCCGTGAACTTCTTCACCGACGCTTCGATCGCCTGCTCTTCACCGCCTCGGTACGCGTGCCACAGCTTGAGCGGTTCGGCGGCATGCGCCGTGAGCGCGAACGCGACGGCCAGCCACGCCCACCGGATCACCGGCGCGCCTCTGGGTGACGAAGCGCCTTCGCTCCGTCGGCAGAGAAGACGTGAAGAATGTCGCCGTTCGGTTTGACCTTCACGTTCTGGCCGACGTCGACGGGCACGGTGCCATCGAAGCGCGCCGCCATCGGGCCGGCCGCCGTCTTCAAGAACGCGTAGCCGTCGAAGCCGAGGCGTTCGACCGCTTCGACTTCGCCCGAGAACGGGCCGTCGTTCGAGATCGTCAGATCCTGCGGGCGCAGGCCGATCTTCACTTCACCTGCAGCATCACCCGCTGCGTCGATCGCAAAGCCCTGACCGACGAGCTGGGCGCCTTCACGCCGCGCATCGAGCAGGTTCATCGACGGCGAGCCGAGGAAGGTGGCGACGAAGGTGTTCTGCGGCCGGTGGTACAGCTCGAGCGGCGGGCCGAGCTGCTGAAGAACGCCCTTGTTGAACACGGCCACGCGCGTGGCGAGCGTCATCGCTTCGACCTGATCGTGGGTGACGTAGATCATCGTCACGCCGAGCTGGCGGTGCAGGCGGGCGAGCTCTCCACGCATCTGCACGCGCAACGCCGTGTCGAGGTTCGAGAGCGGTTCGTCGAAGAGGAAGAGGCGAGGGCGGCGAACGATGACGCGGCCCATGGCGACGCGCTGGCGCTGCCCACCCGAGAGTGCCTTGGGCTTGCGATCGAGCAGGTGCGAGAGCTCGAGCATCTTCGCGGCCTCGCCCACGCGGGTATCGATGTCGGCGCGTGGCACTTTGCGAAGCTCGAGCCCGAAGGCCAGGTTCTCGCGCACCGTCATGTGCGGGTAGAGCGCGTAGCTCTGAAACACCATGCCCACGTCGCGATCGCGCGGGGGAACGTTGGTGAGATCCTGCCCGTCCATCAGCACCTGGCCCGAGTCGACCTGCTCGAGGCCCGCGATCACGCGCAACAGCGTCGTCTTGCCGCAGCCCGAGGGGCCCACCATCACCAGGAACTCGCCCGGAGCGACCTCGAGATCGACGCCCTTCACGACCGGGTTGTCGCCGTAGCTCTTCTTGATGCCGACCAGTCGCAGCCCTGACACGCGGCGCACGGTACAGGAGCCCGCACGCGGAGGCGTGGCTTTCTGCATGACACGGCGCTCCAGCATTTCGAAACCGAAGGCTCCGAGGGTTTCTGATTCTGGAGGCGCTCATCGGCCCACGTCGCTGTACCTTCGCGCGCATGCCCAAGCCCGTTGGCCCCGTCTCCGTGCCGGTCGTTCCGACCACGACCACGCCTGCGAGCCCCGCTGCCCCGACCGCTCCAGCGACGCCGACCGCGCCAGCTGGGTGGGGGCCGCGCTTGCCCGACCCCCAGGTGGCGAAGAAGCACCGTGACGTCGCGACGTGGGTGCCGACGCAGGGCACGGCGATCAAGAACGGCGTCTCGCCCGACGACGCGCTGCAGGGCTCGCTGGGCAACTGCTACCTGGTGTCTGGGCTGTCTTCGCTCGCGAACGTGCAGCCCGACGTGATTCGCAACGCGATTCGCGAGAACGCCGACGGCACCTACACCGTGAAGTTCCACAAAGACTCGTTCCTCGGGCTGTTCTCGCGCGGCCAGAAGGAGCTCGAGATCACCGTCGACGGCGACATGGCGACGAAGGACGGCAAGACGCCGCTCTACGCGCACGGCCGCGACGTCGGAGAGTTGTGGCCGCTCATCATCGAGAAGGCCTACGCGAAGCTCGACGGCGGCTATCAGCGGGTCGGCGTCGGCGGCAGCCCCGTCACCATCTGGCAAGCGCTCACGGGAAAATCGGGCGCGATGACGGCGAACGCGGTCGAAGGAGAAGGCTCGCTCTTCCGCAAGATGAAGAACGCACTCGACGAGAAGCGACCGGTCGCCGCGAGCACCGCGCCCTTCCTCAAGGACTACGAAGGCACTGGGCTCGCGAAGGGCCACGTCTATGCGGTGCTCGGCGTGAGCGAGAAAGACGGCCAGAAGTTCGTTCAGCTGCGCAACCCCTGGGGGCACGGCGAGCCAGCCGGCGACGGCAAAGACGACGGCCAGTTCTCGATGCCGCTGGCCGAGTTCAAGAAGCAGTTCGCCTTCACGTATTTCGGGGGTTGAGCGGGCTGTTTTTGAAAGCAGGCCTTCTGCTACAGCTCACCCGCGATGCGTCTCCTCCAGGTTCTCTTCACCGGGTTGTTCGTCTTCTCTTGCAGCCCTGGCACCAGCGCGCGGCTGTACCAGATTCAAGACAAGGCGCCGTCGCTCGACGCGCAGAAGATCGAGAACCTCGAGCACATGGGGCCGACGCTCATCGACAAGGGCGTGAACTTCGCCGTCTATTCCGAGCGGGCTGAGCGCATCGAGTTGCTGCTCTTCGACAACCCCGAGTCGTCGACGCCCACGCGCCAGTTTCCGATGAAGCGCTTCGGCGACGTGTGGAACCTGTACGTCGAAGGCATCGGTGTCGGGCAGCACTACGGCTTCATCACCTTCGGCCCGAACTGGACGTACGAGCCCGAGCCCGACGGCGGTGTGTTCGTTCCCGGCACCATCAAGGGCTTCAAGGCCGACGTCGACGCCGACGGCAACCGCATGAACCCCAACAAGCTGTTGTGGGACCCGTACAGCAAGGCCATTCACCGCGATCACGACTGGAGCAAGGGCAGCGTCGCCACCGGCCCCAAGCGCACCGAGTCGACCTACGCGGCCGCCTCGAAGTCGGTCGTCGTGAAGTCGCTCTACGAGTGGAGCGCCAACGAGACCACCTACCGCCAGAAGCGCCAGAACCAGAGCACCGTCGGCCACCGGTGGAACGATCTCATCGTCTACGAGCTGCACCCGAAGGGCTTCACGGCGAGCCCCGCGTCGGGCGTCGAACACCCCGGCACCTACCGCGGGCTCGGCGAGAAGGCCGCGTACCTGAAGGAGCTGGGCGTGACGGCGATTCACATCATGCCGCCCTTCGAGAAGCCGAGTGACGGCGGCTATTGGGGCTACGCGACGCTCAGCTTTTTCATCGCCGAGAACACGTACGCGTGGAAGCGCGATGGCCACGAGATCATCGACGAGTTCAAGTGGATGGTGGACCAGCTGCACCAGCACGACATCGAGGTGATGCTCGACGTCGTCTACAACCACACCGGTGAAGGCGGCTTCTGGCGCCAGAAGCTCGAGTTCGACTTCAACCCCGACCCGTGGGTGACGAACGCGTCGCTCACCAACTTCGACCCCGAAGAGGTCGTCGGTCTCTTCAACATGCGCGGCTTCGACAACAACGCGTACTACGGGCTCGATCCGAACAATCGCAAGCAGTACTGGAACAACTCCGGCGTCGGCAACCAGACGCGCGCGAACCACAAGCCGTTTCGGCGAATGATCGTCGACTCGCTCCGCTACTGGGCCGAAGAGATGCACGTCGACGGCTTCCGCTTCGACCTCGCGCCGGTGCTGGGTGAACGAGACGGCGAGTACTGGATCTGGGACGACCCGAAGAACACCGTGCTGCAGGACATCGCCGACGACCCGGTGTTGCAGAAGTACAACACGCGGCTCGTGTCAGAGCCCTGGGCGGCTGGTGGCTACGATCTCGGCAAGAGTTTCAATGGCCCCAACAACAACGAGTTCGCCAACGGCTTCGGCACGCGCATCGGCCTGTTCCCCAACTCGACGAACAAGCCCGGCACCGGTTGGGGCGAGTGGAACGGCCGCTTCCGTGACTGGTGGCGCGCGTTCTGGAACGACGACAACTTCCGCCTGAACTCGCGCGAGGTGAAAGACGGTGGCTTCTTCCTCACCGGCTCGACCGATTGGTACCAGTGGAACGGTCGCAAGCCGTATCACTCGTACAACTTCGTCACGGTGCACGACGGCTTCACGATGTACGACCTGTTCTCGTACGCGAACAAACAGAACGGCTGCGGCCCGCTCAACCCGATCTGCTGCAGCGAGCCGAACTCGTCGTGGTGCGAGAAGGTCTCGGGCGAGAGCAACAACCGCTCGCGCGACTGGGGCACCAACGAAGGCATGAAGCGTCAGCTCATGCGCAACACGTACCTCGCGATGATGGTGAGCCACGGCACGCCGCTCATCTACATGGGCGACGAGTGGCTCCGCACGCAGCTCGGCAACAACAACGCGTACTCGACGCTCGCCGACAACGAGGCCAACTGGATGGACTGGGGCACCTACCAGTCGCAAGACCACCGGCACCGCATGTTCGACTTCGTGAAGAACGTGATTCAGTTCCGCAAGGACCACGCCTACGCGTTCGCGCCGAGCGAGTACGGCAGCACCGGTGAAGGCACCGCCGCTCCGTTCTCGTGGAAGAGCGCCGGCAACACCGAGCCGCCGAACTGGGGCTCGAAGCAGCTCATGCTGCACTACTACGACAAGACGAAGGGCCCCGAGCTCGCCATTCTCATCAACGGAGAGACCTTCGACGTGCCGTTCACCATTCCCGCCGGCCGTACCTGGAAGCGCGTCATCGACACGCAGGCGTATTGGGACGAGGCGACGACCCTCACGATGATGAGCCTGCCCGCGCGCAAGTCGAACAACGTCTGGCGCGACAACGCGGTCGAGGTGTCGGGCCAGTACACGCTCAAGCCGCGGAGCATGGTGATCCTCAAG
>JAACJQ010000444.1 GCA_016879935.1 Archangiaceae bacterium
ACGAGAATGCCGAGGAACGTCGCCGGTGCGATGAGCCCGTAATAGAGCCCGTGCTGAATGGTCTCCGACTGCGAGGCCGGCGAGATGTCGGGCAGCGTCGGCTTGTCGAGCAGCTCGAACGGCACGCCCGACAGGTGCATCACCTGGGTGCCGCCGATCTCCTTCTCGCCGTAGACGTGCTCGACGTACTTGCCCACCCGGCCTTCGTAGGTGTCATTGCCGCCGATCTTCCCGCGGGGGAACGTCGTCATGGTGCCGGGCTCGAGAGCCTTGCGGCGCGCGATCTCGGCTTTGAGGTCCTTCACCTTGCCGAAGAGCGTCGCTCCCGTCGGGCAGACCTCGGCGCACGCCGCGTACCTGCCGTCGGGCATGCGGTGTTTGCAGAGCTGGCACTTCGAGATCTTCGGCTTCGGCGAGTCGTAGTCGAAGCGCGGCACGCCGAACGGGCACGAGGCGACGCAGTAGCGGCAGCCGATGCACGCGTCGACGCTGTACGAGACGATGCCGTTGACCGGGTCTTTGGTCATCGCCGAGACCGGGCAGACCGAGACGCACGACGGGTCGACGCAGTGGTAGCAGGACTTCTTGGTGAAGGCGAAGCCGTCGACGACCGCGTCTTTCGTCTCACCGGTGCCGTTCGAGTACGCCTTGATGCAGTTGAGCGTCTTCGCCGAGATGTCGAGCGGCGCGTCCCACACGGCGTTGACGTCGCCCTTCTCCATCTCGAGCGGCGTGCGCTCGGCAGGCATGTCGTTGGCCTCTTTGCAGGCGGGCATGCACGCACGGCAGCCGATGCACAGGGTGCCGTCGAAGAGCAGGCCCAGCGCCTCGTCGGGCATCTGCTTGTTGGGCCGCGCTTCGGCCACCTTCGCGACGCCGGTGGTAGCCGCAGCCGTCACGGCCGCTCCGCGCGTCGCCAGCTTCAGGAAGTTTCGCCGGTCGATGGTCATGGGCGGCTCCCTTCACTCCGGCTTCTTCTGGTTCTTCTCTTCCTGCTTGCCGAGATTCGACGCGAGCTTCATGCCCGCACCGACCGCGAGCCCGCCGAGCACCGCCGCCGCGCCTGCCGTGGCGACCGTCGCGCCCTGACCCTGCTCCTCCGCGGGGCGCGCGAAGTGCGTGGGCGGCGTCACCGTCTTGAGCGTCGCGAGCGAGTGAATGGGTTTGGCGAAGCCGACGCCCTCTTCGGTGCAGCCGAAGCACGGGTGGCCGGTGCCGACGGGCCAGCTGCCGGTGCCGCAGTCGCCGAACAGAATCGACGGGCAGTTCGCGTACGTCTCGGGGCCCTTGCAGCCCAGCTTGTACAGACACCAGCCCTGACGGTGGCCTTCGTCACCGAACTGCTTGGCGAACCGGCCCGCGTCGAAGTGCGCGCGGCGCTCGCAGTTCTCGTGAATGAGGCGGCCGTAGGCGAACTTCGGCCGGCCCTTCGCGTCGAGGTCGGGCAGCTTCCCGAACGTGAGGAAGTGCACCACCGTCGAGAGGAAGTTGTACGGGTTCGGCGGGCAGCCGGGAATCGTGACGACCGGCTTGCCGAGCATCTTCGAGACGGGGCTCGCGCCGGTCGGGTTCGGCGACGTCGACGGCATGCCGCCCCACGACGCGCACGAGCCGATGGAGATGATGGCCGCCGCGTCCTTGGCGCACTCCTCGGTCAGCTGCATGGCCGTCTTGCCGCCGACCTTGCAGTAGATGCCCTGGTCCTTCATGGGAATCGCGCCCTCGATGACGAGCACGTACTTGCCCTTGTTCTTCTCCATCGCGTCGAGGCGCGCCTTCTCGGCCTGGTGGCCCGCCGCGACCTGCAGCGTCTCGTGGTAGTCGAGGCTGATCAGCTCGAGGATCAGCTTCTCGAGCGTCGGGTGTTCCGCGCGCAAGAGGCTCTCGGTGCAGCCGGTACATTCCTGGAACTGGAGCCAGATGACCGACGGGCGGGGCGCAGCCGTCATCGCGTTCGCCACCGCGCCGAAGGCCGTGCTCGGCAGGCCCATCGCGGCAGTGACCGTGGCCGTAATCTGCACGAAGTCGCGTCGGCTCAGCCCAAACCGTTCGATGGCGCGAGAGACCTCTTCGGAGCTCTCGAGGTCTTGAGCCAGGGGACTCTTCTTCAGCCACAGGTCGATGGCGCTCATGTCACCTCCGCACAGCGGGAACGGAATGTGACTGGCCGCCTGTTCATCAACTGAGCCACTTGGCGCCCATCAAGGGCCCGTCAGGTCGTGGATCAGAAATGTCACCAACAGGTGCAAGCGGTGCTGCTGTTCAGAGTGAAACGCACGATGTGCAGGGCAGCGAAAAGTTGTCGCATCGCGTCGGATACATGGGCGTACACGACTCAGTCGAGCGCGGTGAGGCGTCGGCTGAACCAGCGCACGACGTCGAGCGCCGTCACCACCCCGAGCAGATGACCCGCCTCGTCGACGATGGGCGTGCGCTCGAGGTCTCGCGAGTCCATCAGCTGGGCGAGCTCGAGAATCGTGAGGTGTTCGCTCACCGCCACCACGGGAATGATGGCGTCTTCGACTTCGGCACCCGGAGCGTCACACAACGCAGCGAGCTCCGAGGTCAGCACCGTGCCGAGCAGCGACGCGTTGTCGTCGACCACCGGCGCCGACGAGAGCTGCGCGTTCTGCAGCAACCGCAGTCCGTCGTACACGGGCAGCTCGGCGTCGAGCACCACCGTCTCTCGAGGCACCAGCTCACCGGCGACGCCGCGCGCCTCGGCGAGACCGGCTGGCACCGAGCAGACGAGCGCTTCCGTGCTCGCTTCGTGAAGCCGTTGGCAGCTCAAGCACGAGGGCACTGACTGGCCCGTCCGCTTCAACGGGCAGTGCACCGTGCTGCGAACGGCCTCGACCCCGCCTGGCCTCACCAGCACCACCTGACGGGTTGGCAAACGAACGCGTCGGTCGTCGGTTCCGTCGCCTGGCACCATGAGGGCCGAGTTTCCAAGTTCCATGCCGCCACCTCGGCTTGCGCGCGAACACGGAGGCGCTGAGTTTGCGCCGCACCTGATGTCAGTCGTGCCAGTCGCGTCGCACGGGCTCGAGACGCCGCGGCCCATTCGAGAACACGCGACGGGTGAGCGGTGCGAGGGTCTCGTCACCCACGACAGGCACCTGCGCTCTCAAGAGCCAGCCGCAGGCGCCCTCGTCCATCAGCAGCTCGCCCTCGAGCTCGAGCACCGCCTTGCCCTTCACGGATTGAACGAGCGGCGGCCCGCGGTCCCACGTGCGGGCGTAGAACGAGCACCGTCGGCCCGCCTCGAGCTGGAATCGGTAGCCGTCGTCGGAGCAGGGCTCGGCGCGCACGAGCTCGGCCAGCGCCTCGGTGAGCGTCTGGTGGGCGGCCTGCTGTCGTTCGAAGCGCGCCTTCGCTGCCTGGTTTCGTGCGAGCACCGCCTCGACGACCGTGCGCCCCTCGGCCAGCCGCGCGGCCTCTTCACGCTCGAAGGCCTTGCGCCGCGAGGTGGCCTGCTTGTTCCAGACGGCCTTCTCCTGCGGCGACAGCGGCACCCACTGCGCTTCGCGCCCCAGGTTCGGCCCGAGGAAGATGGTGCTCAAGCCAGCGGTCATCATGGCGAGCGTCAGCTGACCGGGGTCGACGTTGCCGCGGTACACCCACTTTCCGGGCTCGCGCTCTTCGACGTACTCGCGGGGAAGGCTCTGCGCGGGCACCGTCTCGTACGTGGGCGGCCACGGAGCACGGAGCAGGTCGCGCACGTCGTCGAGCCCACGCGACGCCTGCGGCGCGGTGAAGACGTGGAGCACCTCGTCGTGGGTGGGTGACTCCAGGGTCGGGCGCGTCAGCTGCAGCGCAGTACCCGGCGGCAGCGCCTTCGCCTCGAAGCTGAAGCGGTAGAATTCGGTGTCGCGCAGCGCCTCGAGGCCCGCGGCGACGCTCACGGCCTCTCGAGGCAGCAGGTCGAGCAACGAGACGCGCTCGATGTTCCACGTCACGTTCATCTGCGAGGTGAGCAGGGCGTGCAGACGGTCACGCTCGGGGTCGTTCTGCGGCACGCGCGAGGCGTCGGCGATGCGGCAGGCCCGGCTCAGGTCGCCACGGTCGATGGCGGCGCGCATCGGGTGACACGCAACGAGGGCCGCACTGAAGACCATCGTCGTCAGCCATCGCGCCATGGAGGAACGGTAACAGCCGCCTCGCGGGAGGCGCAGCGGCATTGAACCCGGGCGTTGGCCGCGCGGCCTCGGCTCGATGACGTGTGACCACGGAGAGGCGCGCTACGGTGTCGCCGTGTTCGCCCGAACGCTCGCCATGGTGCTCGTCGTGCTCTGCGCCTGCGCGCGGCCACTGACCCAACCCGTCGAGGTGACGTTCCTGGTCGAGCCGCTCACCCTCGACTTCGGCGGCGTGACCGTGTCGGCGCGCGACACCCGCTTCGTCACGGTGACCAACACCAGCCGCGTGAGCGTCGACTTCACGCTGCAGGCCGACGCTCCCTTCGACACCGGCCCGACGCTGACGCTCGCTGCAGGAGAAGCGCGCTCCACCCCCGTCTCCTTCATTCCACGCAGGCCCGGCGCGGCGTCGAGCGCGCTCCGCATCAGCACGCCCGACGCGACACCGCTGAGCGTGACGCTCACGGGAGAAGGGCTCGCGCCGCCAACGTGTGCGACGCCCTGGAGTTGCTGGGAAGCGCACCTCGAGCAGGGCCAGTGCGTCACCGAGAAGCGGCCCGACGGCACTGCGTGCGCCGAGACGTGCCTGTCGGGAGCCGCGTGCCGAAACGGGGTCTGCGTCGGCGAGGCGCTCACCTGCGCCGACGATGGCGACGCGTGCACCGTCGAGCTCTGCAACGCGGCGGTGGGGTGTCACGCGGTCGCGAGGCGATGCGCGCCCTCGAGCAACCCGTGCAAGGTGGCCCGCTGCGACGCCCGCCTCGGGTGTGTCGAAGACGACGCGACCGACGGTGTCTTCTGCGGCGCCGAACGAGGCTGCGGCGCGGCGTCGGTGTGCATCTCGGGCCAGTGCGTGGTGCGGCCGCTGCCCGACGGCGCGGCGTGCGGCTCGGAGTCACCGTGTCAGAGCACCGGCCGTTGCTCGGGTGGTCAGTGCACCCAGCAGGCCGCGACGCCCCTTCGCCCCATGTTCACCTCGAACGGGCACAGCGCCTTTGGCCCGCTCTCCATCAGCGACGCGGGAATGATGCGGGTGCCCGGGCCGACGCAGACGTGGGAGCAGCGGTTCGATGCGCGGTCGCTCCACCTCGCGGCCGATGACCTGTTCGTCGGCCAACCCGACTACCGCTCCATCGCCGTGGTGAGCGCGAACGACGGCCAGGCGTTGTGGAGCTCGCCGCTCCCCGCGCTCTTTCCGGGCGTGAGGTGCCCCGGCGGAGGACCGCTCACGTACTTCAACCTCTACGAGCTGGCCCTCGATGGCGCCGACGAGCTCGTCTTGCGTGGCTGGCAGCAGTGCGGACCGACGGGCTCGCGCTTCGACAACGTCGTGGTGGGCGTCGACCGGCAGACGGGCACACCCCGGTGGGTCGTCTTGCGCAGCGAGTTCTCTCCGTACGGCCTCGTCGGCGCTGCCACGGGTGGCGCGTGGTTTCTCGATGGCAACCCGCGGCGCCTCGTGCGGGCCTCGAGACAGGGCGCGGTGTCCACCCTGGCCCTCCCGTCCGACGCAGAGGAGCTGCTCGCCGTGGTCCACGGCGTCGCCTGGGTTCGTGGGCGCTCCTCGGTGCACGCGGTGCCGCTCGACGGAGGGGTGATCGCCACCACGCCGTGGACGGCCAGCGTGCGTTCAGGCTCCTCACTGACCGACTGGCAAGGCTCCATTCGCTTCGTCAACGTGGCGTCGCCCGACGGTGGCCTCGCGACGCTCGCGGGAGGGCCCGTGGCGGTGCCGTTGGGTGACGCAGGCGTCTCGAGCGACGCCACCCTGGCGCGGCTGGCCGATGGCTCGACGCTGGTCGCCTCGTTGGTGGGCGCGTCTTCGGGTGGCAGAACGCTCCTGAGCCTCGTCGGCCCCGCGGGAGATCTGACGTGGCAGTGCGTCGTGCCCGCGTATGCAGCGTACGCAGCGCTCGAGGTGCAGCACGGCGTCGCGGTGATGGGTGACCTCGGCGCGTACTCGCTGCCGGGGCTCGAGGCTGCGCCCGAGAACTCCGGGTGGACGCAGCGCTTCGCCACACCTTCGCGAACGGGTCGCGAAGTGCCGTGACGTGACGCCTACCCGCCGAGCTGAACCGCTTGATTCAAGAACGCGGTCGACGTGCACGAGTCGACGAGGAAGTCGGCGACGTCGGCGCGAGAGATGGCCGAGGGCACCTTCACGAGCGCGGCGGTCTTCGTGAACTTGCCGAGGGCAGGTCCATCGGTGAGCCGGGTCGGGCGCGCGATGACGTACTCGAGGCCACTCTCTCTGGTGAGCCGCTCCTGCACGTCGTGGTCACGGAACGCGAGCTTGAGAATGCCGCCGACCACGAACGTCTTCAGGAACCAGTTCGAGGTGACGATGCTGTCGCCCGTGCCTTGCGCGCTGAGCACCACGAGCCGCTTCACGCCGTGCTGCTTCATCGCGTCGATGCAGTGCTGGGTGCCGCTCGAGAAGTAATCGGGCTTCGTCTTGAAGTCCGAGAGCGCGCCCACAGACGCGCAGATGATGACGGCGTCGTGGCCCTTCATCGCGGCCGCGACCGAGGCGGCGTCGTGGAAGTTGCCCGCCACCTTCGTGAGCTTCGGGTCTGACAGCTCGAGCTTCGCCGGGGTGCGCGCGAACGCTGTGACCGAATGACCCTTCGCGAGCGCCGCCTTCACACAGAGCGCGCCCGTTCCTTTCGAAGCTCCGACGACGAGAATGTTCATGACGGACACCTTCTCACGCAGCGCGCGGAGCCGACATGGCAACGACGACGGACAGCCCGGTGACCTTGCACGTCACTCGGTGGTGACCTCACAGGTCACTGAAGGCCCCAAGTCGGCGGTTTGCGGCTCGTGGTGACTGGAACGCGATGTGAAGATGGGCAGCCCATGCGATTCTTCGCGGTGCTGGTGTTGGTTGTGGCGGGTTGCGACGGCGTCGGAAGCGATGTCGACGCAGGCGCGATCGGTGGTGGTTCGGCCGCAGGCGGGTCGGCGACGGCAGGCGGAATCGCGAGTGCTGGCGGAACGGCGACCGCAGGCGGAGTCGCGACTGCGGGTGGAGCTGCGACTGCGGGTGGTCGAGCTGGAGGCACGGCCACGGCGGGCGGCTCGGCGGCGGCAGGTGGCTCGGCGGCGGGTGGCGCTGCGACGGCGGGTGGCTCTGCGACGGCGGCTGGCTCTGCGACGGCGGGTGGCTCTGCGACGGCAGGTGGCGCTGCAACGGCGGGTGGCTCTGCGACGGCAGGTGGCTCTGCGACGGCGGGTGGCTCAGCGACGGCGGGTGGCTCAGCGACGGCGGGTGGCTCCGCGACGGCAGGTGGCTCTGCAACGGGAGGTGGCTCTGCAACGGCAGGTGGCTCTGCGACTCCAATGGGAACGCTCTCGCTCGCCGTTCACGTCGACAACATCGGCTGGCGGCCGGCCGACACGAAGGTCGTCGTCCTGCTCGGTCACGCCGGAGAGAGCGTCGAGATTCGCCGCGTCTCTAACAACTCCGTCGCGCTGACGGTCACCTCGAGCGCCACGACTCTCGACGAAGACTCACAGGACCAGGTCTCGCAAGCGGACTTCTCGAGTCTCACCACCGTCGGCGACTACTACGCGTATCTTCCCGGTGCTCAGCTCCGCTCGTACGCCTTCCGCATCGCGCCAGATGTCTACGATGTCGTCGCCCGGGTCGCGGTGAAGATGTTCTATTTTCAACGCTGCAATCAGGCGCGTGTATTGCCTTTCGCGAACGACGTCGTCTCGGGGGCGACGACCGCCGGCGGCCAGTGGGTCGACGGTGCCTGTCACATGTCCGACCTGGCGCTCGCCGCTGGCCCGGGTTCGGCGAACGACGGCACGCTCGACCTGCGCGGTGGCTGGCACGACGCGGGCGACTACCAGAAGACGCTCTGGGGCCGGGGTGTGCCCGAACTGCTCTTCGCCTACGAGCTGCACCCCACCGCCTGGCTCGACTCGCAGCTCAACATTCCCGAGAGCGGCAACGGCATTCCCGACCTGCTCGACGAGGTGAAGTACGAGCTCGACTTCTACGTGCGCATGCAGCGCCCCGACGGGCACTTCCTCACCTCGGCGAAGGGCCGCGCACCAGCGAGCAACTCCATCTACTCGCCGCCGTCGGCCTCGAACGAGGGGCGCGTCTATTTCGATGTCACTGCCCCTGACGGAAATGGTTGGTCGGGCGGAGGTGTCACCATCGCCACGGCCACCGGCAACGCGGTGCTCTCACTTGCCCACGCTGCGACTGTCTTTCGCTCCGCAGGCCAGATGACGATCGGTAACGGGTACGCGGCCGCTGCGACGCTGGGGTGGACGTGGCTCGCGGGTCAGAACCTCACCGGCGCCGAGCAGCGCCTCAAGGCCGCCGCCGCCTCCGCCGTGCACCGCATGGACTCGACCATCACCTCGGCGCGAACCGTCACCGAGAGCTTCGCGTGGGACACGTTCGACGGCCTCATTCCGTACCAGGTCACTCCTGGCGAGAGCGTGCTGTCGACGGGCGCCTTCCACCTGCTGCTCAACACGAGCGCGACCACGATGGTGAAGAACAAGGCCCGTACCGGAATTGCGGCCGGAGTCGTGACGCCCGCGTTCCAGCAGGCCGGTGTCTACAGCGGGCTCTTCGGCGCGCCTGGCAACAATTGGGACACCGGGTGGGGCAGCAATCGCAGCCAGGGCGCGTACGGAGCACACCTGCTCATGGCGGCGCGGCTCGGCGTGTTTGGAAGCCAGACCCAGGCGGCCATCGAGGCGCAGGGTCAGAAGTACGCCCACTACCTGCTCGGGCGAAACCCGCTGAACATGCTCTACCTCACGAACATGGCGCGGTACGGCGGCGAGCACTCGTCGTTCCAGCTCTACCACGCATGGTTCTCGTACACGGGTGGTGACGGTGACCACGGCAACACGACCTACAATGGCAAACCTGCCAGCGCCGTCGAGCCGCTCTATCCCTACCATCCCGCCGATACGCAGACCTCGACGTTCGGTCCCGCGCCCGGCTTCGTCGTCGGTGGGCCGAACCCGGCGTACAGCGGCACCTACGCGATTCCGAACCTCGGCCGGCCCGCGTACGCGTACCGCGACTTCTCGGTCGCCTGCGCGTGGAACGGCAGCGCCTGCACCGGCTCGTCGTGGGAGATCACCGAACCGATGGCCGCGTATCAGGGCCCGGTGGTGCTGCTGCTCTCGCTGCTGATGAGCAATTGATCAGGCCTGGCGAAGGCCGAGGCGTTTGATCATTCGATACAGGTACGCGCGGTCGACGCCGGCTGCCGCTGCTGCTTTGGGCACGTCGTCGGCGTGGGCCTCGAGCAGCAGGCGCACGTACTCGCGCTCGAAGGCGTCGACGTGACGGCGCCGCTCGTCGGCCAGCTGCCGGGTGACGTCGACCTGCTGAGGGGCTGCGAGCGGCACGCCCTGCTCTTCGAGTGGCAGCCCCGTCGAGAAGAGCAGACACCGCTCGAGGTGATTGCGCAGCTCGCGCACGTTGCCCAGCCACGGAGACGTCTTCAGCGTCGCCAGGAACGCAGGCGTGCAGATGGTCTCGACCTGCGTGGCAGGCGCTCCCAGCGAGCTGAGCAGCGTTCGCGCGAGCAGCGACAGGTCTTCGAGGTGCGCGCGGAGCGGTGGCAACACCACGCGATACACCGCGAGGCGAAAGTACAAGTCTGAGCGAAACCGGCCTTCGTTGATTTCCCGCCGCAGGTCGCGGTTCGTCGCGCTGACGACGCGCACGTCGGCGGTGCGGGTGACGTTCGACCCGACGCGGCGGAACTCCTGGGCCTCGAGCACGCGCAACAGCTTCGGCTGCAGGTCGAGGGGCAGCTCTCCCACCTCGTCGAGAAACACCGTGCCTCCCGCCGCCGCTTCGAAGGCGCCGATGCGGGTCGCGCTCGCGCCGGTGAAGGCGCCGCGTTCGTGGCCGAACAGCTCGCTCTCGAGCAGCGTGCCGGGCAGGGCGCTGCAGTCGATGACGACGAAGGGCTTGCTCGCCCGGGCGGAGTGCTCGTGCAGCGCGTTCGCCGCCTCCTCTTTTCCCGTGCCGGTCTCGCCTTCGAGGAAGACCGAGATGTTCGACTGCGCGGCCTTCTCGAGCTGCGCGAACACGGTGCGCATCACCGCAGAGGTGCCGCGCAGGGCTCCGAAGGCGTCACGGCTCGAGGTGGCGATGGTGTTCTGGGTGCCCGTCAGGCGCACCTCGAGCGTCGCCGATCCGATGACGACCCGGCTGCCGCTGCGCAGAAACGCTTCGACCACCGGTACGCCGTCGACGAGCGTGCCGTTGCTGCTGCCCAGGTCACGAATCGACAGGCCCCGCGGCGTCAGCTTCAGCTCGCAGTGAAAACGTGAGACGTGTGTCGCGTCGATGACGACGTCGTTCGACGGGTGCGAGCCGATGGCACAGGTCGCTCCCGTCGAGCGCCAGGTGAGCGGAGCCGCGCCGCGCCACTCGGCCGTCAGCTCGAAGGACTGAACGACGGTGGAGCCAGCCCCGGGAATCAGCTCGGTCTGCTCGGTGCTCATGGGCCCCTCGTGCCTAGCACCACGCACGACGCCTGTCGGGAATCTCCCGCTCGTGGCGGCTCGATGAAATGATGGCGGCCGGCACCGGTCGATGACCCCCTCCTCGGAACAACGCTTTGGCCGGTACCGTCTGCTCGAGCCCCTTGGCGCTGGTGGCATGGCCGAGGTCTGGCGCGCGCGGCTCGACGACAACCGCGGCTTCGTTCGCGACGTCGTCATCAAGCGCATTCGCAAGGCGATGGTGACGAACACCGACTTCGCGCAGCTCTTCGCGCGCGAGGCCCGGCTCTCGGCGAGGTTGCACCACAGCAACATCGTGCAGGTGTTCGAGTACGGAGAGATCGAAGGCGAACCGTACCTCGCGATGGAGTTCGTCTCGGGCACCGACCTCCACCGCCTCATGCGCGCCGTGCGCGGCCCGCTGCCGTTCGGGCTCGTCGCCTTCATCGGCCGCGAGGTGGGGCGCGCGCTGCAGTACGCGCACGACGCGCGTGACGACGACGGCGCGCTCGTGCACCTCGTGCATCGCGACATCAGCCCTTCGAACGTGATGGTCGGCTTCGACGGCTCGGTGAAGCTCTTCGACTTCGGCATCGCGCGCACGTCGAACGAGGCGCCCATCACGCAGACGGGCAACTTCCGCGGCAAGGTTGGCTACACCGCTCCCGAGGTCGTCGACGGCCAGGCGCACGACGCGCGCTCAGACCTCTTCGGCGTCGGGGTCATGTTGTACGAGCTGCTCACCGGCAAGCGGCTCTTCACCTCGAGCAGCGACGCGGCGACCTTGAAGCTGGTGCACGCGGCCGAGGTGCCGTTGTTGTCGACGGTGGTGCCCGCCGTGCCGGTCGCCCTCGAGCGCATCGTGCACCGCCTGCTCGCGCGCCTGCCCGGAGACCGCTACGAGAGCGCCACCGAGTTCGTCGCCGCCATCGACGCCGTGGCGCATGAACTCTCGACCGGCCCGCAGCAACTGGCCGACTTTCTCAAGTAGCACTACCAGCCCTCGCCCGCGACGGTCTCGAGGCCGGTGTTGCCGCAGGTGGCTCCGTCGGACGAGACGGGCGCGGTTCACGTCTCCCTCGACCTGCCGCAGCCGTCGTCGCGACGGTGGTGGATCGCCGCCCTCGGTGTGGCCGTGGTGGGCCTCGCAGGTGCGCTCGTCTTTCGACCTCGTGCCGTCGAAGCGCCGAAGCCGGTCGTGGTTGCTCCGCCCGTTCAGCCCGTCGTGCCTCCGCCGCCTCCGAAGGTGGTGGCGAAGGTGCAGGTCACCTCCACGCCTGCGTCGGCGACCGTCTCCGTCGATGGTGGCGTCAGAGGGCTCACGCCGCTCACGCTCGAGGTGAACGACGATGAGCTTCCGCTGCTGGTGCGTGTCGAGCACGCGGGCTACGAGGCGAGCGTCGTCACGGTCACGCGCGGCCAGGAGGTCATCGACACCGCGTTGAAGCCGAAGTCACGACCGCCGCCACCGTCGAAACGAAAGCCAGGCAAGGGAGCGCGCAAAACCGTTCCCGACATCGAGGGTGGGCAGGTCGTCGACCCGTTTCAGTGACGCGTTCTGTGGTAGCTGTGTGGGCCCGTGATGCAGCGTGTGTTCCCACTCCTGGCGGCCGTTGGTCTGTGGAGCGCCTGTGGGAACGAGGTGCAGGTCACCTTCGTCGCGCAGCCCATGGCCCGGCTCTCGTCACTGCGCGTCGGCATCAAGCAGGCAGACGTGACGCTCTTCGACGACTCGCTCACGCTCGATGGTGGTGTCGTCGACCTGCCAGCGTCGCTGAGAGTGCTCGTCAAGAACGAGCAGCCGCTCACGATTCGCGCCGACGCGGTCGACCTCAACGATCAGACGCGCACGCGGAGTGTCACGAGCGGGCCGTTGCGACGCGTGAACACCCTCGAGATCGACCTCTCTGACGCGACGGTCTGCCCGCCGCCGCCGCCGAGATCGAACGAGGTGGTGCTCTTCGACGACGCGGCGCACGACCGTGACGAGTTCACCTACTTCTCTGGTCCCCCACGTCACGTGACGCAGGCCTGCTCGGGTGCCGTCGCGCTCGAGCTCGTGACCAACGACACGAACGATGGCATCGGCTTGTACGTCGGTCGCCAGCAACCCGCAGGCGTGCGCTACCGCAGGCTCTCGCTGCGGCTCTGGGCCAGTCGCGTCGGAAACGTGGAGCTGGGCGTCGTCGCCGAGAACCCCAGCATCTATTTCTGGCTGCCCACACGAACGTCGGTGCACGAGATCGGCCCGTCGTGGAGGAGCTTCGCCTTCGACCTGCCCGACGATGCGCCCGCCTCGACGGCGATTCACGTGCACCTCGCGGGCATGCCGACGCCGGTGACACTGCGCCTCGACGACGTTCGCATCGTGCCGCGCTGAACCTCAGAGCGGAATCAGCGTCGACCCCGAGGTGCGGCCCGTCATCGGTCCGTACGGGCGCTCCGACTGCGGCAGCGGGTTGAAGCTGGTGAGGCCCATGTTCAGGTGGCGCGCGAACGTGAAGTAGAGATCGTTCAAGTCGTACGTCGCCGCGTCGATGGACTTGCCGGGCGAGAGAAAGTTTCTGCCGCCCGCGACGATGATGGGTGAGCCCTTCGTGGTGCCGCCGTCGCTGCCGTGCTGGCCGTCGTCGACACAGAAGCCGGCCATGACGATGGTGTTGTCGAGCACCTTGCTGCCGCTCGGGTCCGTCACGGCCTTGAGGCGGTCGACGAGGTCGAACACGAGCCACAGGTGCACGCGGTCGCGCGTCATCACGTTGTCGAAGCCGTACGCGCCCGCTTCGCTCGAGATGGGGCTCTGGTGCGAGACCGAGTGGTCGTACTGCACGCTGAGCGTCGCGCCGTTGTAGTTGAGCGTGGCCGGGTAGGCGCCGTCGTAGGTCGTGTAGTTGCCCTCGGAGCCGAACGAGATGGCCACCGAGCGGAAGAGGTCGCACTGAAAGCCCGCGGCAATCATCGCGTTGAAGGCCTTCATGCGGTCGAAGTACGACTGCCCACGCAGGCCGCTCTGGCTGGTGCGGCTCATGTCGACGGCGGGCGCTCCCGGGTTGGTGCACATCGACGCGGGCGGCGGCGGCGCAGAGCCGAGGCGGGTCTTCAAGTCGCTCAAGCTGCTCGTGTACGCCTCGACGCGCTCGCGGTCAGACTTGCCAAGCTTCGAGTGCAGTCGGCTGGCGGCCGCTTCGTTGGCAGTCAGAATGGCAGGGTTTCGCTTTCCGTCTGGCGTGCGTACGGTGGGGCCGCTCGCCATCAGGTTGCGGAAGTACGTGTTGTACAGCGCGACGGGGTTGATGACCGGCACCACGCGCTGGCCGTCTTTGTGAGACAGTTCGTACGCGTAGCCGACACCGTCGCCTGAATCCTGCTCGCTGTTGGCAAGATAGAGCGAGCGCTGCTGCGGCGTTTGTTTTCCATACATCACGTCGAAGGAGTCGCCGGGAATCGTCGAGCCCGTCGCGTTGGGCGTGCCCACTGACTGACCGGTGAAGAAGCACGGCTTGGCGCCACCGTGCCCGCCGGCGCCGCGGAGCAACGTGCGGTCGCGCGCCGACTGGGTGATGAACTTCAGAATCGAGACATCGCCGAGGTTCGGGGTGAACGGCTGAAACGGAATCGGCGCGTTGGCGGCCGTGAGCGGGCCGGCGGGCGCCGAGAACCAGGTGAGTTTGTTCGACCGGGTGACGGTGCCGTTCGGCAGGTGAATGAGCACGAGGCGGCGCGGGTCGCTCGTGCCCTGTGCGAGCGCACGCCGTGGCGACAACGCCTCGAGCAGCGGCAGCGTCGCGAGCCCACTCATCGCGAGAATCTGTCGGCGGCTCAGACGGCTCATGGTGCTTCTCCGGTGTGGGTGAGGAATTGAGGTGAGGTGGCGATGGCCGCGAGCAGGCCAGAGAACGTGGAGGCTTCGGTCACGTGTTCGCCCGCGAGGCGCTCGGCAGCGCAGACATCGTCGGCCTGCAACGTGCGGGTGAGGGCCAGCTTGAAGAGCTGTTGAGGAATGCACGCGCGCGCCTGGGTGCTGCGCGAGAGCGTGGTGAAGAGCTCGTTCGAGTCGGAGAACGAGGCGCCATCGGGCAGCGCTCCGGCGGAGTCGACGCGGTTGCCGTCGGCGTAGCTCGTGCGCCAGCGACCGAAGGCGTCGTAGTTCTCGGCGCCGAGGCCCAACGCATCCATCGTGACGTGACAGCCCTGGCAGGTGGGCTGGGTGGTGTGCGCCTCGAGGCGTTGGCGAATCGTGGTGACGTTGCCGCTCGCGTTGGGAAGGGGAGGAACGCCCGGCGGTGGCGCTGGCGGCTCGCTGCACAGGAGCTTGCTGGCGAACCAGTGGCCCCGCTTGATGGGGTTGGTGAACGAAGCACTTCCACCCGCGGTCGCCACGAGCACGCTGGCCTGGGCGCCGAGGCCCGTGCGGCCGAGCTCGAGCGGCACGAAGGTCGTGGCCGGCGTGTTGGCGGGAAAGCGCGCGCCGTAGAAGTCAGCGAGCGTCTTGTTGGCGAAGGTGCGCGTGCCGGTGAGCAACGTGAGCGCGCTGCGGTCGTTGGCGATGAGCTCGGTGAAGAAGGCGTCGGTCTCGCCCACCATGGCGTCACGGAGCGCGTTCGTCTGGCCGAGCTGCGTGAAGTCGGAGCGGCCCAGCGCGCGGAGGCCGGCGAGCTCGTCGCGCAGCAGCTCCTTGAAGCGCACGGCGCGCGGGTCACGCAGCATGCGCACGAGCTGGGCCTGCAGTTGTGCGGGCTCCTTGAGGCGGCCCGAGTCGGCGAGCGCGAAGAGCGTGTCGTCGGGCATCGACTGCCAGAGGAAGAAGCTCAACCGCGCGGCGACCTCGTCGTCGTCGAGCTCGAACCGCGCCGAGGGGTCCTGCGAGCGGGCGTCGACGATGGGCACCATCAGGAACTCGGGGTGGATGAGCAGGGTGACGATGACGTCGCTCACGCCCTGGTCGAAGGAGCCGGCCGCGCGGAAGACCTCCATGAGCGCCGTCTCGTCTTCCATCGTCGGTTGGCGGCGCAGCGCGCGGCGTGCCAGGCGGCGCACGGTCTCGGTCGCGCACGTCGTCGCGGCGGGCTGGCACTTCACCAGCTTCGACCAGGAGCCGTTCGTGGTGCTCTTCGTGGCGACCACGCTCGCAGCGAGCTGTTCGGCCTGCTCGTAGACCGAGCTGAGCAACACGGGAGAGACGGTGAGCACGTTCGCGTCGTTGGTGAAGCCCGAGGCGCCGAGCGCGTTTTCCTGAATCGCTTCGGTAGGGCGCGCGGTGAGGAAGAGCAGGTCTTGAAGGGTGTTGCTGTGCTCGCGGTTGGTGAGGCGGCGCAGGCCGGTGCGGCCGGTGGTGCCTCCGCAGGAGCCCTGAATCGGTGGCGGCTGGGCGGTCGCGGCGGTGATGGGAGCGCCGCCCGTGAAGGTGCCTTCGCAGCCAAGGAGGGCCACCGTGAGGAGAAGCATGGTGCGGGGTTGCGTCGCCATGGGTGGGGGTAGAGCAAACGCGGGGCCGCGCCGTTCCCGGGCGGGGAGGGCGCGAAGTGACCTGCGAGGGCACAAGTCGCTCCCAGTCGTGACTTTTCAGGTCACTCGAAGAGGTGCGCCGGCCGGGCCTGGGTGGGATACCGTTTGGCTCGATGCTCTCGTGTGTGTTGATGCTGGCCCTGGCCGCGGCTCCGTCGGAGTCGGGTGACGTCGCGCAGGCGAAGACGCACTTTCAGGCGGGCAAGACGCACTACGAGCTGGGCCGGTACGCGGAGGCGATTCGCGAGTTCGCGGCCGGGTATGCCCTGTCGCCGAGGCCGGAGTTTCTGATCAACCTCGGCCAGGCGTACCGCGCGTCGGGCGACCGCAAGGCCGCGCTGGAGATGTACGAGCGGTATCTGGAGAAGGCGGAGCGGAACGCGAAGGCGCGCGAGCAGGTGCAGCAGATCGTCGAGACGCTGCGAGCCGAGATCGCGGCCGAGAAGCCATCGGATGCTCCGGTGAAGCCAGCGTTGACCCCGGCGCCTCAAGTCGTCGAACCGGCTGTCGCAGGAGAGCCAGCGCCGAGCTCGGCGAAGATCATCGTGCCAGTCGTCATCGGTGCCACGGTGCTGGTCGGGGCCGTCATCGCGACGGTGGTCGTCGTTGGCAACGCACCGACCTGTCAGAACGCTCCGGGTCTCGGTTGTCTCGACCTGCGCCGCTGAGGCTCAGGCCGGACGTGCTCAGCCCGCTGGTGAGGGGCCTGCTGAGCGAGTTCGAATCCCTGACGATGCTCAGCTGTAACTAACTAACTAAGATGCGCGTCGACGGGCGAGGCTGGTGACCGGTGACGAGCTGAGATCGCATCAGGAGTTTGCCCACCCTCTATCGGGGGGCGGCACCTGGAACGGAATCCCAGCGTCATCCCTCCCAGCATGTTCGGAAGTGGGTGCGAAGCGGCTCAAGCCGCGATGGCAACCTCCTTTCGCACGTGATCCCCAGGTAGGTCGCCGCACGAGTTGCCCCGACGTATACGAATTTGTCGAATAGCTCTGGCTGCCGCTCGGCGAGTCGATCGATGGCAACAAAGAAGACAGCTTCGAACTCAAGACCCTTCACGTGCCTCAGGTCGAATACTCGAATCTCTTGCTCGGTCCCCACAACCTTTCCCTCTTTGCAGCCAACCACCGATAGGTTCCTCGCCATCAATAACGGTCGCAGCAACGCGACCAGTGGATCGATCTGCTCGTCGCCATCGACGAAGATCGCCACGCTTGGGCACTGCCGCAGGTTCCTTTCGATCTCCCGAATGCGGTCCGAAAGCCACGAAGCGACCTGTTCGAGCCCTGATCCTTCGAGAAGAAGGGGCGGGATGTTCACGTCCTCAACCCCGTTTGGCGCCGTCAGCTCGGATGCCTCTCCGTCCATCAGCCTCGCGAGTTCGCTGCCAAGCCGACGCAGCGGACCGCTTTGGCGATAGCCCACCGAAACGGGCTTCCGCTCGAAATCTCCGGCAATCCACTGGAACTCCGCAAAGCTGTTCATGCCCTCGCGCGTGACTCGCTGCTTGAGGTCCCCTGAGCAGAACACCGAATTGAAGATCGGGTGAGCGAGTTCAGCCATACACGCCACCTGAACCGCCGAGAAGTCCGTCACCTCATCCACAAGGACCTGAGTGACCAACTCGCCCTTGATCGACTCAAGCACCGCATACCGAGTGTCATTCAGGAGAAGGCGGCGCGCATTCCGCGACAGGAGTCGCCGCGCGAGGCGAAGGGTAACCAGGATCAGCACGTCCAGCTCAGGTCGGCTGATGCGGTCTCCGACCTCAGCGGCCCCGGGCCTGAAGAAGCGCCCAACAGTCGTCATTTCCTTTCGAAAGCGCCTCCAGGTTCGTGGGATCTCCGCGAGAAGCTGGCGGTGCAGGGTGGCGAATGCATTCAGACTCTTCCGGAACCTGAGGCGGCGCCCAAGCTGCACCACGCTCTCCCTCGGCAGACGCTTGCCGAGCGCTTCGACGATCTTGTGGTAGCGATTCGTGCGAGCGAGGTTGCGACCCTTCTCGCTCGCAAGCGCGGCGCTCTTCACTCCCCCAAGGATTCCGTCCTTCACGCGGGCCGCGACAGTCTGGGCGGGCGTCGTGTCCTCGACGTCCGTGTCATCGTCATCCTCCTCCGTGTTCTGGATTGGAAGGAGTTCGTCGACGCGCGCTGTGACCTCCACCACGAAGCCCTGATCGACGGCGTTGTTGATCACCTCCTTGAGTTGTTTGTCCGCGTCGTCTCGAACACTCTCGGCGTGCCGGGCAAGGTCAGGCATGAGATCGATCACGCCCATCAACGATTCGAACGTGGACGCATCGTTGACGCGGTCGAGGAGCGCCCCAATCGCGTTCACGTCACCCGGTTCGGCGTACTCGTCGAGGGTCGATGCGAGCCCTTTGAACTTCGTGGCGGTCTCCTGTTCCATGAACCGCGTGAACTCGTCCACGAGCACACGCTGGTTCGCGCTTGAGGGATCTCGCACCACTGGGTCGTCCGAAAGGACAAAACGACCGCTATTGGCGGAACGGAGAATGCGCAAGACGTCGCGACCGAGTTGAAGGCGCTTCGCCTCCCACGTCATCACCTCTGCGTCGGATGCCGCTACTCCTTCGCGTGAAAAGGCTTCCTTCAAGTACAGCTTCAGGAGATCGGTAGGCGTGAACATTACCCAGTTTCGCCTCGAGAACTGCACTTCATACCTCGCTCGTTCGATGGTTGCTTGGTCATCTTCGGAGAGGAACTCCATGCTCTGCTTCTGCGCGATGCGCTTGATGAGCGTGGTCGTCTTGCCGCTTCCGGGCGGGCCACTGATGAAGAGTCGCGTGTCGAGATCGCGACGGAAGATCTCACCTTGGTACTCGTCGAGGACCGATTGGTCTCGCAGCGACATCGCGTTCACGACGCCGCGGCGGAACCCTTCCCGCAGAGACTCCTCACCAGAAGCGCTCGCCTCCAGTTGCGCGAACACATCGAAGGCCTCACTGACAGAGACGGATTTGAGAAAAGCGCGCAGCGAAGCGATCGAGAGCCGTCGCTTCTCGAACTCGAGTCTGTCTTCGAGCCCATCCCATTCCTGACCGTCGTGCCTGGGTGTGAGAACGACTCGCTCGACCAGACGAAACTCACCTGCGGACAAATTGACTGTCGATCCAATGGCCACTTCCCCCAGCCTCCCCACCGGTGAGCGGTAGCTGGCCAACTTCCCGCTTTGCGGGTCGCACATCGTCGGAGCGGTTCCGCGAGTCAGGTAGAAAGCCTTACGTTGCCCGTCCTCGTCTTCAACCGTGACACGAGCCAAGAACGGCTCTCTCATTTGCGCGCGACGTTCGGCGTCCATGCCGGTGACCACACCCGCCACACGGAACCCGGCATTCATGCCGCCGTGCATTGCGTTACCCATTGGCAACACGACTCCGCTGCTTACTGCGCCCGGAGCGCCGGCCTGATGTTCGCCGAGCTTTCTAGCCACGTCTTCCAAGGCCGAAAGAACCGTCTTCGCGAGTTCTGTAATCTGATCGTCTGCCACGAACCCTCCCACCGACCTGATCGGAATTGTCCTCGGGAATAGAGCTTCACTACGCGCCGCTCTTCTGTGACTCGGTGAGTAGAGCGGGGGCCGACTGGGTCGTCCAAGAGAATCGTCGACTCCTCGCTGCTGCCGAAGAGGACGGTGCTCATCCTGGCGAGGCCGACCATTACCCGCTGGGTTCTGGAACACCAGCCGCGGAGGTGGCTGCTCGAACTCACGGAGCAGCCGCTGGGCGCGCAGCCAGAAGAAGATGTTGCCAGTGCTGTCACTCACCTCCACGCGTGCGATTTCGTCAAGTCCACAGACCGCGGTGGTGGGCGATCCTTCCAGATGAGGTGAGCTCGACATTGGACAGGGACTCGTCGACCTCAGGTCTGGATTTTGGACGTGGAGGGACTCACGGACTACTGCCCTCCTCGTTGATTCTGGCCAATCAGTTCGATGGTCCCGTTTCTAAGAAGCAGTTCAATCGCAAAACGGTCAAGGTTAGAGGAGTGGCTTGACCCGACTTGGTGGACACCCTCGGTTTGAGGGGGAACACGATGATGGCGAAGAGGAAGCGGCGGAACTTCACGCCTGAGTTCAAGGCGGAGGCAGTGAAGCAGCTGGTCGAGGAGAAGCGGCCCGTGTCGCAGGTCGCGAAGGCGCTGGGCATCTGGGAGACTCGCTCACGGGCTGGGTCGACCAGGCGAAAGCAGACCGAGGAGGAGGTCCGCCCGGGGCCCTGACGACCGAGGAACGCGCCGAGCTCGCAGCACTGCGCCGCGAGGTGAAGAACCTGCGGGTGGAGCGAGAGATCTTAATAGAAGCGACGGCCTCTTCGCCAAGGAGAGCACGTGAGGTTCGCGTTCATCCAGGCGGAGAAGGCCAGCTGGCCAGTCGCGAAGCTGTGCCGCGTGCTGAAGGTGACGAGGTCGGGCTTCTACGCTTGGCAGCGGCGAGAACCGAGCCGACGCCAGCGCGAAGATGAGCGACTGCGGGTGCACGTCCGGGCAACGTTCAAGCGAAGCCGGAAGACGTACGGCGCGCCGCGCATCCACGATGAGCTGAAGGAGGCAGGCGAGAAGGTGAGCAAGAAGCGCGTGGCGCGACTGATGAAGGAAGAAGGCATTGTCGCTCGGAAGAAGAGGAAGTTCGTGACCACGACGCAGAGCAACCACACGCTCAAAACGCCGCCGAACATCATCGGGCGAGACTTCCACGCGGCGGGCCCGAACGAGAAGTGGGTCGGCGACATCAACTACCTGAGGACGCGCGACGGCTTCCTGTACCTTGCGACGCTGATGGACCTCTTCTCCAGGCGCATCATCGGCTGGGCGCTGAGCGACTCGCTCGAGACGACGGTGGCGTCGGAGGCGCTCTCGATGGCCTTCGCAATACGCCACGTTGAGAAGGCGCTCATTCATCACACGGACCGCGGCGTGCAGTACGCGAGCGTCGACTACCGAAAGCGATTGGGCGACCACGATGTCGTCTGCAGCATGAGTCGAAAGGGAGACTGCTGGGACAACGCGGTGGCGGAGAGTTTCTTCTCCACGCTGAAGGTCGAACTGGGCGCAGTGCTCAACGGGGGCGCCTCGCGCACTGATGTGCGCTCGGCAGTCGTCGACTACCTCGACTTCTACAACACGCAGCGTCGTCACTCGGCTCTCGGTTACGCCAATCCTGTACAGTACGAAGCGTCAGCTCGGATGGGCCGGGCTGCATGAGCAAGGTGTCCACCGGATCGGGGCAGGCTCAGGAGTACGCAAGGCCTTCGATTGCATTTGCCATCCAGTCGAATGGGTCCTGGCCCATGACCTCGAGGCCCCGACTTGTTTCTGTAGGTCACTGGTTGCGCTTGCTCTCGAGCCGTCGCGCTCGCCTCACCGCGTGCTACACGCCCTCGCATGTCCGAAGTGATCTCGCTGCTCCGCGACCTGGTGGCCATCGACTCCACGTCGACGAAGACGAACGTTCCCATCATCGACGCGCTCGAGCGCCGCGTGCTCGCCCTCGGCCTTCGCACCGAACGCCAGCGCTACGTCGACGACGCGGGCATCGAGAAACAGAACCTGCTCGCGTTCACCGGTGAAGGCACTCCCGAGCTCGCCCTCGTCGGTCACTCCGACTGCGTGCCCTTCGACACCGCCTGGAGCGAAGCCCTCTCACTCACCGAGCGCGGTGACTTCCTCTACGGCCGCGGCGCGTGCGACACGAAAGCCTTCATCTCCTGCGCCATCACCGCAATGGGCCGCGCGAAGTCGAAGCTCAAGAAGCCCGCGATGCTCGTCTTCACCGCCGACGAAGAGCTCGGCTGCGTCGGTGCCAAGAAGCTCGTCGCGGCGGGCCTCGGGAAATCCAAACGCGCCATGGTCGGTGAGCCCACCTCGCTCCGCCCGATTCGCGCGAACAAGGGCTACTGCCTCGCCGAAGTCGACGTGCACGGCAAAGAGGGCCACTCCGCCTACCCCGACACCGGAGCCTCCGCCGTCTTCCGCGCCTCTCGTCTCCTCACGAAGCTCGAGGCCTTCAGCAAGACGACCCTGCGCGAGACCACCGACCCGGCCTTCGAGCCGCCCTTCGGCACGCTCAACGTCGGCATCCTCAACGGCGGCAAAGCCAAGAACGTCATCCCCGGGCTCGTGCGCTTCATGCTCGAGTGGCGCCCGCTCCCCGGCCAAGACGTGAACGTCGTGCTCGACGCGCTCGAGCGCATTCGCCAGCAGTGCGTCGCCGAGGAGCCGTCATTCTCGATGACCATCAAGCCGCTCCGACTCGACCGCGGCTTCGCCACCGACCCCGCCGCCGACCTCGTCACCTTCATCACCAGCCAGACCGGCAAGCAGCCCGACACCGTCTCGTTCGGCACCGAAGGCCCGCAGCTCGCAGCCCTCGGCGCCGTGCCCGTCGTCTTCGGCCCCGGCGACATCACCGTCGCGCATCAAACCGGCGAGCACGTGCCCACGAAAGAGCTGCTGCGCTGCGCGGAAGTGATGGAAGCCGCGCTCCTGCACTTCGCCGGCTGATCAATCGCAGTCGAGCATCGAGTTCTTGATCACGCACTTCATGTTCTCGGTGAGCTTCGCGCTCCCCGCGCCCTTCACCTTCAGCTTGCAGCCGACGTTCGAGAGCGTGGTGCTCGTGTTGCCCGAGATCGACGTGTGCGTCGTCGACCCGCCACACTCGATGTCCATCTCGTAGCTCTTCGAGTCTTCGTTGCGCAGCGTCGGGTTGAACGCGAGCGCGATGCCCGCGACGAGAACGGTGAAGGCCAGCGACAGGCGAAGGGTCGACTTCATGGGTGACTCCAGGGTGAAAGGTTCGATGGAGGAACACGCCACCGCGTCACCACGTGAAAACTCACTGGCTGACGGCGCGCGGGAGCTGAGTATGCTGCCGCGTCCCGTGAAACTCCGGCTCCTGCTCCTCAGCGTCGTCGCGTTCTGCGCCTGCCCTGCGCCGATGCAGGTCGTCGACTCGGGCCAACCGATGATGGTCGTCGACGCGGGCGTTCCGATTCCCTGCACGAAGCCCGAGTCGTGCCGTGACCTCGGCTTCAAGTCGGCCGTCTGCCGCGCCGGCTTCTGCAACCCCGACGTTCCCTGTGGCAGCGACTTCGAGTGCAGCCTCGGCGAACGCTGCATGAAGGGCCGCTGCGCCTTCACCGGCTGCACGAAGGACGCTGACTGTCCGACGGGCCGCTGCCTCGGCGACACGTACACCTGCGTCGAGTGCTCGACGAACGCCGACTGCCCACGCGACCGCCCCGCCTGTGACCCGCAGCGCAACACCTGCCAGGCCTGCCGCACCGACGCCGAGTGCACCGTGCCCGGCCCTGCGCGCTGTGGCCCCGCTGGCGCGTGCGTGCACTGCCTCGTCAACAGCGACTGCCCCAACGGCCTCACCTGCGGCGGCGGCAACGTCTGCGTCGGCGCGAAGAAGGGCGACCCGTGCCCCATGGGCGTCGCGTGCGGAGCCAACCTCTCGTGCGTGACGCTGAACGGCGCTCCGGTGTGTCTGCCCTCGTGCAACCTGTACCAGCCGATGTGCGAGATGGGAGAGATCTGCTTCCGCCTCACCTACGCGAGCTCGAGCTCTCTCGTCTTCGAGTCGCAGGGCCCCATCGGCGTCTGCTTCCGCAACCAGGTCGGCCTGCGCGGCCCGCGTGAACTCTGCCAACGCAACGACATGGGCGGCAGCAACTGCCAGCCGAACCTGCAGTGCGTGCCCGAGACCGCGTCGACGGCGCTGTGCCGCACGTACTGCAACCCGCTCATCTCGGGCGGCTGCGTCGGCACCGAGAAGTGCGTCAGCTTCCCCGGAGACTTCAACGGCCGCCGCTACGGCCTCTGTCTGCCCGACACCGGCTTCGGCGCGTCCTGTCTGCGCGACGACCAGTGCCGCGGCACGCTCTCGTGTCAGCCCTACGACGACCCGAGCTCGACGAACGACATCTCGAACATCTGCCAGTTCAGCGTCGGCACCTCGCCCGGCCTCGCGCCCTGCGCCACGCGCGTGCTCACCGATGGCGGCGTGATTCCCGCTGACGTGCAGTGCAAGAGCGGCGCGTGTCGTGGAGATCCACTCGCGCTCAGCTCACCCAACTACTTCTGTTACTCGGCGTGCGACCAGGACTCGGACTGCTCCGTCGGCGGCCGCACCGGCATCTGCGACGGCACGTTCTCGTTCACCACCGCGTTCGGCACCTTCGGCACCGTGAAGGGCTGCCGGCCCGCGTGTGACACCGAGTCGCAGTGCGCGAGCTACGACGCCGGAGTCACCTGCCGCGTACGCCTCGTCTCGAGCGCGACCGACCCCAAGCTCGGCGCCACCTGCTCTCCACCCAGTGGTCAGCTCCGCAGCGGAGAAGCGTGCTCGTCCTCCGTTCAATGCCGCAGCGGCTTCTGCCAGCTCGACGACTCCCGTGGCTCGCGACGTCAGGGCGTCTGCGCTGACCCGTGCACCCGCTCGCAGGACTGCGTGGGCGGCGTCGATGGCGGCGTCATCACCTCGCTCGACTGTCTGCCCGTCTCGGTGCTCGCCTCGCGCGGCTTCGATGGCCTCGCGAACACGTCGGACGATCGGCTGCTCCAGCGCTCGTTCTGTACCGGGCGCCCCTGCACGACGAACGCGAACTGTGATGGTGACGGCGGCGTCGTCTGTGCGCCCATGGTCGAGCCCGCCGGAGCCAACGCCATCTCGCTGCGCTGTCAGGCGAAGGGAATCGGAATCAAGCAGGCCGGTCAGACGTGCTTCGGCGACACCGAATGCGCCAGTGGCCTGTGTGGAACGCTGCAGAGTCCGTCGACCGGCTCGGGCAGCATGTGTTTCGAGGCGTGCACGGCCACCTCCACGTGTCCGGCGACGACCAGCTGCCGCGTCGGTGGCATGCGCATCACCACCACGCGTGGTGCGGTGAACGTCGATTCGTGCGCGCCGTGAGTGGGGAGGACGTGATGTCGCGGGTGAAGAAGTCGAAGGCCACGAAGAAGAAGGCCGTCGTGAAGAAGAAGAACGTCGCCGCGCCTTCGAATGGCGAAGGTGACGTGTACGGCGCCTCGGGTGGAATGCCGTTCGCCTCGCAGGCCGTGCTGGGCGACCGCTCGTTCTCGCGTCACGCCGCGCAAGAGCTCTCGTGGGCCGAGTTCGATCGCCAGGTGCAGGACCTCGCCCGCAAGGCGGTGAGCTTCAAGCCCGAGGCCGTCGTCGGCATCGCGCACGGCGGCGTCTTCGTCGGTGGCGCCGTCGCGAGCGCCCTCAAGGTCGAGTTCTTCCCCGTGCGCCTCACGCGCCGCAGCCGTGACAGTGAGACGCGCCTGCCCGCCGGCCTCTCGGACGACATGCCGAAGGAGCTCTCGGGCAAACGCGTGCTCGTCGTCGACGACATCTGCTCCTCGGGTGACAGCCTCGAGATGGCCACGCGCCTCGCGAAGTCTGCCGGCGCCACGAAGGTGAAGACCGCCGCGCTCGTGACCCGCCCGAAAGGCGCGCGCCCCGACTTCACCGCGTTCACCACCGAGACGTTCTTCGTCTTCCCCTGGGACTACCAGGCCGTCGTCGAAGACGAGCGCTTCGAGACCCAGAAGCCCGTGAAGGCAGCGAAGAAGAAGAAGTCGCGCAGCGGCGGTGGCGGTGACGCTGGCGGCGACGACGTCGTGCTCGGAGTGTGACGTGATCGTCGGCACCGCAGGTCACGTCGACCACGGCAAGACGTCGCTGGTGAAGGCGCTGACGGGCATCGACACCGATCGCCTGCCCGAAGAGAAGAAGCGCGGCATCACGCTCGAGCCCGGCTTTGCGCACCTCGACCTGCCCGGCGGAAAGCGGCTTGGCGTCGTCGACGTGCCGGGCCACGAGCGCTTCGTGAAGGCGATGACGGCGGGCGCTGGAGGCATCGACCTCGCGCTGCTGGTGGTGGCCGCCGACGAAGGGGTGATGCCGCAGACACGAGAGCACGTCGACATCTGCTCGTTGCTCGGCGTGCGCCGCGGCGTGCTCGTGGTGACGAAGGCCGACCTGTTGCCCGGGCTTGGAGACGGCTGGCTCGACCTGCTCGAAGCCGAGCTGCGCAGCCTCACGCAGGGCACGTTCCTCGAGGGCGCGCCGCTCGTCGCGGTGAGTTCGAAGTCGGGTGAAGGGCTCGACGCGCTGAAGACCGAGATTGGAAAGCAGGTCGCCGCGCTCGAAGCCGAAGGCGCGGCCCGCACCGCCGATGGCCCGCTCTTTCTGCCCGTCGACCGCGCGTTCACCATCAAGGGCTTCGGCTGCGTCGTCACCGGCACGCTGCTCTCGGGCAAACTCACGCTCACCGACGAGGTCTCGCTGGAGCCTGGCCTCGCGGGTCCGCTGCGGCTTCGTGGCTTGCAGCAACATGGCAAGGCTGTCGAGCGCGCGGTGGCGGGTGAACGCGTCGCCGTGAACCTCGTCGGAGTCGAGACGAACGACGTGCGGCGCGGCATGGCGCTGGTGCGTTCGACCGAACTCACCGCCGCACGCGTGTTGGACGTCGAGCTCACGTTGCTCGCCTCGGTCGAGGCGCCGCTCCCTCGCCGCTCGCGTCAGCTCGTCACCGTCGGTACCGAGCAGGTGGAAGCCGTCGTGAAGCTGCTCGACGTCGACGCGCTCCGGCCGGGAGAGTCGTGTTTCGCGCAGCTCCGCCTCGCGCAACCCGTCGCCGCCATGCCGCAGCTGCGCATCATTCTTCGTGGCACCAAAGCCATCGCAGGGCGTGGCGCGACGCTCGGTGGTGGCCGTGTGCTCTCGCTCGACCCACCTCGCCGTCGAAAAGGCGCGGCCACCGCGCTCTCGGAGTTCTCTACCGCTGACCTCGACACACGTCTGTCGTGGCTCACCACGCAGGCCGGCTACCAGGGCCTCACCGAGAAGGAGCTGTTCGCCCGCGCCTCC
>JAACJQ010000106.1 GCA_016879935.1 Archangiaceae bacterium
ACGGAGCCACCACCGACGGAGCCACCACCGACGGAGCCACCACCGACGGAGCCACCACCGACGGAGCCACCACCGACGGAGCCACCAGCATCGCCACCGGCCGAACCACCGGCGCCGCTCCCACCCGCAGACCCTCCTGCGTCACCACCGGCAACCGAGCCTCCAGCAACACCGCCAGCCGATCCGCCACCGACACCGGCGTCGAACCCAGTCCGGCCTCCACCGATTGCGCTGCTCCCGCCGCCCACCCCAGAAGTGCCACCGCCCTGGGCTCCCGCATCAGGGTTCGTCTGCATGCCGCCGCACGCGCCCAACAGCAGAACCACCACAACGCCTTGGAATTGCTTCAAGTTGGCACTCCCGGAAACGAATGACTTCGATGCGACCCTGAAGACGCTCCCAAACCCTTCGACGGGACACCACAACTCGGAGAGAACCCGGCGCTGGCTCCCGCTGTCCGACAGGCCCCCACTCGGAGAACACATGATCCGCCTGCTGCTGCCCCTCGTTCTCGTCGCCGAATCAGCCCACGCCTTCTGCGGCTTCTACGTGTCGGGCGGCGGTGCCGAGCTGTTCAACAACGCCACCCAGGTCGCCCTCGTGCGCAACGGCACCCGTACGGTGCTGTCGATGCAGAACGACTACCAGGGGCCGCCCGAAGACTTCGCGATGGTGATCCCGGTGCCGGTCGTCCTCAAGAAGGAGCAGGTGAAGATCCTCAAGAAGCCGATCTTCACGAAGCTCGACACGCTCTCGGCTCCGCGGCTCGTCGAGTACTGGGAGCAGGACCCGTGCCCGAAGGAGGTGCAGGGGTTTGGCGGGCTTGGGCTCCGGGGCGTGGGCTCGGGTGGCGGTGGCATCGGCTATGGGTATGGCTCCGGGCGCATGGGCGGCGTTCGAGTCGAAGCCGAGTTCGACGTCGGCGAGTACGAGATCGTGATTCTCTCGGCCGAAGACGCGCTCGGGCTCGAGCAGTGGCTCGCCGAGAAGAACTACAAGATCCCCTCGGGCGCGGCGCCCCTGTTCCGCCCGTACATTCAGCAGGGCATGAAGTTCTTCGTCGCGAAGGTGAACGTGAAGAAGGTCGCGTTCGAGAAGGGCCGCGCGACGTTGTCTCCGCTGCGCTTCCACTACGACTCCGAGAAGTTCGAGCTGCCGGTGCGCCTGGGCCTCATCAACTCGAAGGACACGCAGGACCTGATCGTTCACGTGCTCGCGCGCAACCAGCGCTACGAGGTCGCGAACCTGCCGAACGTGACGATCCCCACCAACATCGATCTCGTGCCGAGCGCGAAGAGCGAGTTCGGCCCGTTCTACGCGTCGCTGTTCGACAAGACGCAGTCGAAGGTGAAGGGCAGCGTGGTGACGGAGTATTCGTGGGACGCCCAGAGCTGCGACCCGTGCCCGACGCCGCCGCTCAGCGACACCGAGCTCACCGAACTGGGCCTCGACGTGATCGACCCCGCTGCGGAGTACGTCGAGCCCGAGCTCGAAGTGAAGAACGCCGACAAGCTGACGCCGCAGCAGAAGCAGGTGCTCGACGCGATGCTCGTCAACACGAAGCGCCAGCTCAAGGCCCAGCTCGATCGCCGGAGCCGCGGCTCGGGCTTCGTCGTCACGCGCCTCCACGCTCGCTACACGAAGGAGTCACTCGGAGAAGATCTCGTCTTCCGCGCGGCTCCGCCGATTCAGGGCGGCCGCGAGTGGATGAAGGACGCCGAGACGGGCCTCGAGCGCGGCGCGACCTCGGGCACCATGAACAACTTCCAGGCGCGCTACGCGATTCGCTACCCCTGGACTGGCCCTGCGACCTGCAAGAACCCGCAGTGGGGTGTCTGGGGCGGCAAGCCGTCGAAGAACGGCGAAGAGGACTTCTCGGGCGCCGGCAAGACCGCAGGCTCAGCCACCAACACGGCCTTCGTGAAGCGCGACAAGCCGATCGAGAAGCTGATCGAGAGCCCGATCGCCGAGCTCGATCTGAAGGCGCGGAAGACGGGCGCTGGGCTGTCGTTGAAGGCGAAGCCGGCTCCGAAGGCCACGCCCTGATGCGCTGAGTCGGAACGGGTGACGCGCGCGGAACGTCCCACCGCGCGCCCATGAACTCGCTACAGTCCGCGCGCTCTCGCAGGGGGAATCACATGCGTACCTTCATCGCCGCGCTGGTGGTGCTCGGCTCTTCCACGGCCTCGGCGTTCTGTGGCTTCTACGTCGCGGGCGGCGGCGCCGAGCTGTTCAACAATGCGACGCAGGTCGTGCTGATGCGCAACGGCACCCGCACGGTGCTGTCGATGCAGAACAACTACCAGGGCCCGCCCGAAGACTTCGCGATGGTGATTCCGGTGCCCATCGTTCTGCAGAAGGAGAACGTGAAGACGTTGTCTCCGGGAGTGTTCGAGAAGATCGACAAGCTCTCGGCTCCACGCCTCGTCGAGTACTGGGAACAATACCCCTGCTACCAGCCCGAATACGAGCGCCGAAAATCGGAGGAGAAGATGGCGCCGAAGAAGTCGATGGCGGCGCCCTCTGCGGCCCGCGTCGATTTCGATGATCGCGTGGTGGTCGAGGCGCAGTTCGACGTGGGCGAATACGAGATCGTCGTGCTCTCGGCCGAAGACGCGCTGGGCCTCGAGCGGTGGCTGAAGAAGAATGGCTACAACATTCCCTCGGGCGCCGAGCCGCTGTTCCGCCCGTACATTCAGCAGGGCATGAAGTTCTTCGTCGCGCGGGTGAACTCGAAGAAGGTCACCTTCACCAACGGCATGGCCACGCTGTCTCCGCTGCGGTTTCACTACGACTCGGAGAAGTTCGAGCTGCCGGTTCGCCTCGGGCTCATCAACGCGAAAGAGAAGCAGGACCTGATCGTGCACGTCCTGGCCCGTCGTCAGCGCTACGAGGTGGCGAACAAGCCGAACGTGACCATCCCCACGAACATCGATCTCGTGCCGAGCGCCAAGAGCGAGTTCGGCCCGTTCTACGCGTCGCTCTTCGACAAGACGCAGGCGAAGAACGGCAACGCGGTGGTGACCGAGTACGCGTGGGACGCCAACTCATGCGACCCCTGTCCTACGCCCGCACTGTCGATGAACGATCTGATCGCCTTCGGGCTCGACGTGATCGACGGAGCCGCCAGCTCGGCGGTCGAGCCAAACATCGAGGTGAAGAACCTCACCGAACTGCCCACGCAGGAGCAGCTCTATGTCGGGCAGGCCGTGAGCAGCATCAGGCAGCAGAGCCTCTCGCGGCAGCTTCGCAACGTGAACTGGCGCGGCTTCGTCGTCACGCGCCTGCACGCCCGCTACGACAAGAAGTCGCTCGGAGAAGATCTCGTCTTCCGCGCCGCGCCGCCCATCGCCGGTGGCCGCGAGTTCCTCACTGACGGCAGCAACCTCGAGCAGGGCTCGGTCTCGTACGGCACCAACATGTTCCAGGGCCGCTACGCGATTCGTTACCCATGGACGGGAGAGATCGCCTGCGCCAACCCGGTACGCGGTCGCTGGGGTGGAAACCCGAACGGTGGGCGAGGGCGGCCTGAGACGTTGCAGAACGTCGCGTTCGTGCCTCGCAACAAAGACCTCGCTGGCTTCGTCGAGAGCCCCGTCGCCGAGCTGGGCGTGAAGGGGCAGAAGAAGATCGCAGGCACTCCGGTGAACGTGAAGTGAGGAACCGAACCATGAAGATCCTGGCGGCAGTGATGGTCGCGCTGATGTCGACGTCGGCCTCGGCGTTCTGTGGCTTCTACGTGCCGGGCGGTGGCGCGGAGCTGTTCAACAACGCCACGCAGGTCGTGCTCATGCGCAACGGCACACGCACCGTGCTGTCGATGCAGAACAACTACCAGGGCCCCGCGGAAGACTTCGCGATGGTCGTTCCGGTGCCGGTGGTGCTGCAGAAAGAGAACGTGAAGACGCTCAATCGGGCGATCTTCGAGAAGGTCGACAAGCTCTCGGCGCCGCGCCTCGTCGAGTACTGGGAGCAGGACCCCTGCTACCAGCCGCCTCCGCCGCGCCCGATGCGCTCCATGGCCAAGATGGCCCCCACGATGGACATGCTGACCGAGAGCGCTCCCGTCGCGCGCGACTACGGCGTGAAGATCGAGGCGAAGTTCGAGGTGGGTGAGTACGAGATCGTGATCCTCTCGGCGAAGGACGCGCTCGGACTCGACCGCTTCCTGCGCGACAGCAAGTACAAGATTCCCGAGGGCGCGGAGCCGCTCTTTCGCCCGTACATTCAGCAGGGCATGAAGTTCTTCGTCGCCAAGGTGAACGCGAAGAAGGTCACCTTCGCGAACGGGCAGGCGAAGCTGTCGCCGCTGCGCTTCCACTACGACTCCGAGAAGTTCGAGCTGCCCGTGCGCCTCGGCCTCATCAACGCGAAGGACAAGCAGGATCTGATCGTGCACGTCCTCGCGCGCAACCAGCGCTACGAGGCGGCCAACTACCCGAACGTCACGATCCCCACGAACATCGATCTCGTCCCCAGCACGAAGAACGAGTTCGGCCCGTTCTACGCGTCGCTGTTCGACAAGACGCAGGCGAAGGTGAAGGGCAGCGTGGTGACCGAGTACTCGTGGGACTCGAACAGCTGCGATCCGTGCCCGATCCCCGCGCTCGACGAGTCTGATCTGACGACGCTGGGCCTCGACGTGCTCGACTCGGCGAAGTTCGTCGCGCCCGAGATCGAGGTGAAGAACATGGACAAGCTCGACCCGCAGGATCAGCAGACCGTCACCCAGTACCTGAACGCGATTCAGCAGCAGGTTCGCGCGCGGCACTCGAACGGCCAGGGCGCCTGGGGCTTCGTGTTGACCCGCCTGCACGCCCGCTACGACAAGGCGTCGCTCGGAGAAGATCTCGTCTTCAAGGCCGCGCCGCCGATCGCCGGGGGTCGCGAGTTCCTCACCAACGGCGCCACGCTCGAGCAGGGCGCCATCGCGTATGGCAACAACCAGTTCCAGGGCCGCTACGCGATTCGCTACCCGTGGACGGGGCCGATCGCCTGCAAGAACCCGATTCGTGGCCGCTGGGGCGGGAACCCGAACGGAGGCGCGGCTCCGCCGATGGCTGCGCAGGACACCGCGTTTGCTCCCCGCGGGAAGGATCTCGGAACGTTCGCGGAGAGCCCGGTGTCGGAGCTGGGCGTCGTGGGGAAGAAGCAGCGCGCCGGTCAGCCCGTCAATCTGAAGAACTGAGCCATGATCTTCTCCCTCGTCGCCACGCTGCTCTCAGCCGAGCCCGTGCTGCCGGTCGATCGCTCGGTCTGGGCGCCCGGCCAGCTCGTTCAGGAGGCCCAGGGCACGTTGCCGTCGGCCAGCATCGACGACGCGAAGATCTGCGGCAGCTGTCACACCGACGTGGCGGCGCAGTGGCGAACCAGCGCCCACTCCCTGGCCTCGTTCACGAACCCGCTCTACCGCGTGGCCGTCGAGCGCCTGCGCAAAGACGTGAACTTCTCGGCGAGCCGCATGTGCGCGGGCTGTCACGATCTCGCGCTGCTCACCTCGGGCGGCATGGACAAGGCCATCGACCCGAACGATCCACGCGCGCACGCCGGCATCAGCTGCACGAGCTGCCACAGTGCGGTGCACGCGACGGTCGATGGCAACGGCAGCCTCACGCTCCGCTCCGACGACGCGCTGCCGGAGAAGATCGAAGAAGCGACGATCGAGAACCACAAGAAGCGCGTTGGCAACCCGGCGCTGCGCACGGTCGAACTCTGCGCGAGCTGTCATCGCTCGTTCTTGAGTCAGGCGACCGGCAACCAGGCCGCCTTCTTCGGCATGGACGACTTCGGCGCCTGGCAGAAGTCTGCCTACGCCCAGGCGGGAGCCGAGCGGCCCGATCACGTGAAGGCGCAAGACTGCCGGGGTTGCCACATGACGAAGGAGCCTGCGGTGCTGGGCGACGTCGCGGCGAAGAAGGGCCAGATCACTTCGCATCGGTTTCTGGGCTCGCACACCGCGCTCGCCGCCATGCGCAACGACGCCGACACCTTGAAGCGCGTGCAGGCCTTTCTGAAGGACTCGGTGACGGTCGAGGTCGCTGCAGCGCGTGTCGGTGATGGAGCGTGGTTGCCGTCGGCGTCACTCGCTGCTCCGAAGGCGGGCCAGACGCTCGAGGTCGACGTGGTGGTGTTCAACGACCGCGTCGGTCACCGTTTCCCCGGCAGCGTCATGGACAATCAGGGCACGGTGCTCGAGGTCGAGCTGCGCACGAAGAGCGGGCGCGTGCTGGCGAACACCAACGCGCACCAGCTTCGCGCCGAGGTCGTCGACCTCAACGGGGAGCCGATTCACGAGCGCCAGACGCATCAGTTCGTCGCGGCGGTGTGGAATCACACCGTGCCGGCACGTGACGCGCGGGCGGTGCGGGTCGGCTTCGAGATTCCCGTCGGCGTCGCGCCCGGCGACCTTCCGCTCGTCGTTCGGGCGCAGGTCATTCACAAGACACGGCTGAGTGAGCTGCACGCACTGGCGTGCTCCGACTCGAAGACGCCGAACGGAGCTGCGTTCATTTCTGCTGGCGCGAAGCTGACGGGCCAGACGTTCGATCCGTGTGTCGAAGCGCCCGAGACGATCATGGGGACCTCGACCGTCGCGCTGATCGGCCGTGGCTCCCCGTCCTTCGAGCAGGCGTACCGTCGTGGGCTCGCGCTGTCGGTCTCGCTGCAGGAATACCTCGCCGAAGCCGAGCAGGCGTTCCGCTTCGCGAGCGCCGTGGCGAAGACGAAGGACGAACAGGGCAGGGCGACGTGGGGGCTCGCGGCGATCGCCGGCAAACGGGGCCAGACGGATGAGGCGCTGAAGCTGCTGAAACAGGCCGAGGCGCTCCTCGGCGAACAGCCCGCCACGTGGAAGACCCGCGGCGACATCTACGCGCAGGTGTGGCGGTGGCCGCTCGCTGCCGAGGCCTACCGCCGAGCCTCCCAGCTCGCTCCGACTGACGTCACCGTGTGGCAGATGCTCGCGATGTCGGAGGCCAGCTCGGGCCGCTACCCCGAGGCGCTCGTGGCGGCCCAGGCTGGCATCAAGCTGTTCCCGCGCGACGCAGACTGTCTGCGCGTGCAGGCGCTCGCGCTCGCTCAGCTCGGAGCGCCCGAGGCGATTCGTGAGAAGTCGCTCGCCGTCGCCCTCGAGTGGCGAACGCCAGACGAAGGCCCCGCTTCGAAGGGCAAGTGCAGCAAGCGCATCGTGGGCTGCGCCGAGCGCCGCAACCCGGTGCCGCGCTACCAGGCCGAGCCCACGGGCCCGCTCGCGGAACTTCCCTGAGCGGGCCGATCGGGTCGGCCACTGGCCTTGACCCTCGCGAAGCCGGGCGACATACACCGCAGCGCAGTCGCCCTCTTTCGCGGAGAAGAACATGGCTCGTGACGTGGTGATCGTTGGCGCAGCGCGAACCCCGATTGGTGCCTTTCAGGGCGCGCTCTCGTCACTGAGGGCGCCTGAGCTGGGCGCGGTCGCGATCAAGGCAGCGCTCGAGCGTGCTGGCGTGAAGGCCGAGCTCGTCGAGCAGATCTTCATGGGCCACGTGCTCCAGGCAGGCGTCGGCCAGGCGCCTGCGCGTCAGGCGGCGCGGTTCGCGGGCCTGCCCGATGGCACGCCTGCCGTCACCGTTCACAAGGTATGCGGCTCGGGCCTGCAGGCGGTGGTCAACGCGTACCAGGTGATCGCGCTCGGCGAGGCCGACGTCGTCGTCGCCGGCGGCATGGAGTCGATGTCGAACGCGCCGTACCTCTCGCACACGATGCGCAACGGCGCCCGTATGGGCCACGTCGAGTTCAAGGACTCGATGGTCGCCGACGGCCTCACCGACGCCTACGACAACGTGCACATGGGCATCTGCGCCGAGGCGTGCGCGACCGACATGAAGATCTCGCGCGCCGCGCAGGACGAGTTCGCCACCGAGTCGACGAACCGCGCCATTCGTTCGCAGAAGGAAGGGCTCTTCAAGGCCGAGATCGTCGGCGTGTCGGTGCCGCAGAAGAAGGGCGACCCGATCGTGGTGCTCGAAGACGAGGGCCCGAAGAACGCGAAGCCCGACAAGATCCCCACGCTCAAGCCGGTCTTCAAGAAGGACGGCACGGTGACGGCGGCGAACGCCTCGTCGATCAACGACGGCGCTGCGGCCCTCGTGCTGATGAGCGCCGACAAGGCGAAGGCGCTCGGCATTCCGGTGCTCGCCCGGATCGCGGGGCACGCTGCGGCGGCGCGCAAGCCGGCCGAGTTCACGATCGCGCCGACCGACGCCGTCAACAAGCTCATGCAGCGCACGGGCAAGACGGTGAACGACGTCGACACGTGGGAGATCAACGAGGCCTTCGCGGTCGTCTCGCTCGCCAACAACCAGTTGCTCAAGCTCGACCCGGCGAAGGTGAACGTGCGTGGCGGCGCGGTGGCCCTCGGTCACCCCATCGGCGCCTCGGGTGCCCGCGTGCTCGTCACGCTGCTGCACACGATGAAGGATCACAACCACAAGCGCGGCGTCGCCTCGCTCTGCATCGGCGGCGGCGAAGGCATCGCGCTGATGGTCGAGCGCTGAGCGCGGCTTCTTGAAGTGCCCGGGGCCGTCTCCGTTCGTTCGGAGGCGGCCTCACTTCTTCGTGGGCCCGACGATCAGATCTCGAATGGCCCAGCCGATGCCGCCGACGCCGAGGAAGAGCAGGGTGCTCGAGACCTCCCACATGAAGTCACCCGCAGCACGCTCGTTGGAGCTCGAGAACACGCGATGCGTGGAGTCGAAGAACCGGTCGGCCCACGGCGCCAACACCAGCCCCACCGCGAGAATGGGAAGGCTGACGATCAGCAGCCCCACGCTCGACCACCGGCTCGGAGTCTCGTCCCGCATGCGCCCATTTCATCACAGCCTCGCGTTTCTTCTCTTCCTCGCGTGCAAGGCGCCTGACGATGCGGCGGTGGTGCGTTGCGAGAACCACCCCGACTCGACGAAGGAGTTGATGACCTGCCGCGTGGAGGCGAAGCGCGTGAGCGAGTCGACGTCTGCGCCGTTCTCGACCGAGTCGCGCAACGAGTTCGTGCACGTTCAGGGGCAGCTGACGCTGGCCACCGGGTCGGCGAAGGTCGAGGTGCTCGGCACCCGCGGCGTCGTTCAGACCGTGACGCTGATCGCCGGCCAGCCGGGCTCGATCGACACCGACGTTCCCGTCGTGCGCGCGAGCCGCAGCTTCCGGGTCGCGTTCACGCCGCTCTCGCCCGACACGACGGGCCTGTCAGGCTCCGTCGAGCATTTCGCGCGTTGACGTCTGCCCGACGCACCGCAACGTCGTTCAAGGGTTGTCATCGAGAGCGGCCTGCGGAAGAACCCGCTCCATGAACAAGGTCGTCGCTTCGGCCGACGAGGCCGTCAAAGACATTCCCGACAACGTCACGTTGATGTCCGGAGGCTTCGGCCTCTGTGGCAACCCCGAGAACCTGATCACCGCCATTCACAAGAAGAACGTGAAGGGCATCACGATCATCTCGAACAACTGCGGCACCACCGAGCTCGGCCTCGGCGTGCTGCTGAAGAACAAGCAGGTGAAGAAGATGGTCTCGTCCTACGTGGGCGAGAACAAGGAGTTCGAGCGCCAGTTCCTCTCGGGTGAGCTCGAGGTCGAGCTGAACCCCCAGGGCACGCTCGCCGAGCGCATTCGGGCCGGCGGCGCGGGCATCGGCGGCTTCTTCGTTCGCACCGGTGTCGGCACCGAGGTCGCGAAGGGCAAAGAGGTGCGGGTGATCGACGGCCACGAGTACGTGCTCGAGTCGCCGCTGAAGGCCGACTTCGCCATCGTTCGCGCGTGGAAGGCCGACACGTGGGGCAACCTGATCTTCCGGAAGACGGCCCGCAACTTCTCGCCGCTCATGTGCATGGCCGCGAAGGTCACCATCGTCGAGGCCGAGCACATCGTTCCAGTCGGCGAGCTCGAGCCCGATCAGATCCACGTGCCTTCCGTCTACGTGAAGCGCGTCGTGCAGTCGCAGGGCCTCAACAAGTGGATCGAGCGGCGCACCGTTCGTCCCCGTCCCGCCTGAGCGAAAGAGAACCCATGCCTTTGACTCGTGAACAGATCGCCCAGCGCGTCGCGAAAGAGCTTCGTGACGGCTTCTACGTGAACCTCGGCATCGGTCTGCCGACGCTCATTCCCAACTACATTCCGAAGGGCGTCGAGGTCGTGTTGCAGAGCGAGAACGGCATGCTCGGCACCGGCCCGTATCCGTACGAGGGTGACGAAGACCCCGATCTCATCAACGCCGGCAAAGAGACCGTCACGGCGCTGCCCGGTGCCTCGTACTTCGACTCCGCCGCCAGCTTCGGCATGATTCGCGGTGGCCACATCGATCTCGCGGTGCTCGGTGCCATGGAGGTCTCGGAGTTCGGTGACCTCGCGAACTGGATGATCCCCGGCAAGATGGTGAAGGGCATGGGCGGCGCGATGGATCTCGCGGTCGGCGCCAGGCGCGTCATCGTCGCCATGGAGCACGCCACGAAGGACGGCGGCCACAAGATCTTGAAGAGCTGCGCACTGCCGCTCACCAGCAAGCGCTGCGTGAACGCGATCTGCACCGACCTCGCGTGGCTCGACGTCACGAACGAGGGCCTGGTGCTGAAAGAGCTCGCGCCCGGCGAGACGGTCGAGTCGGTGCAGAAGCTGACTGGCCCGACGCTGAAGGTGTCGAAGGACTGCAAGACGATGGTGTTCTGAGCGTGCCGGCTCCACGTCAGATCTCGACGTTCGATGCGCTGCTGACCGAAGCGCGTGCGGTCGTGGCCGAGGCGCCGAACGGCTTCGGCTGGGCGATGGCCCACTGTGCGCAGTCGATCGATTGCTCCATCGATGGGTTCCCCAAGCCGGCCGCGTGGCCGGTGCGCGCCTTCATCGGCCCGATGGTGCTCAAGAAGTTCCTCAAGCAGGGCTTCATGCGGCACGACACGAAGGCGCCGGTGCCTGGCGTCGCGTCGCCCGATCAGAACCTGAGCGCCGCCGAAGGGCTGGCGAAGCTCGAGGCAGCGATCGCGCGCTTCAAGAGCCACAGTGGCCCACTCGCCCCGCACTTCGCCTACGGCCAGGTGTCGAAGGCCGCCTACGAGGCCGTGCACGCGATGCACGCTGCCAATCACCTCGACACGCTGTTTGTGTAAGGTCCCGCCACCATGTCTGACAAGACACCGAAGCCGACGCCGTCACCCTCCACCACGCGAAAGGCGGAGCGGCTGCAGCACGAGCTGCTCGTGGCCTATCGCACGGTGGGCAGCTTCATCACGGACTTCGCGGTCAACATCAGCCGCGGCGGCATCTTCATCAACACGCGCGAGCCGGCCTCGGTGGGCACGATCGTTCGGTTGATCATCTCGCTGCCCGATGCTGCGTTTCCCTTCGATCTCACGGGCCGCGTCATTCGAGTGCAGCCGTACGACCCGCAGTCGGATCAGATGTCGGGCATGGGCATCGAGTTCATGGACGTCGACGACGAGAAGCGCGCCCGCCTCGAGCGCTTCGTCGATCGGCTGCGTGCCGAGCTGCCCGAAGACAAGCCCGTGAAGAAGTGACGTTTGCGGCGCCTCGAACTCTCCATCGAGCGGTTGTCGAAGTCTGGTGACGGCGTGGCCGAAGTCGCGGGCCGCGCCGTTTTCGTTCCTGGCACGGTGCCCGGCGATCGGGTGCTGGCCGAGGTGTTCGATCAGGGCAAGGCGATGCGCGGCGAGCTGCTCGAGGTCCTCGACCCTGCGCCTGGTCGACGCTCGCCTGTGTGCCCGCTCGCCGATCGCTGCGGCGGCTGCGACTGGATGCACCTCACCGAAGCGCTCCAGCACGAGTACAAGCAGCAGATCGTCACCTCGGCCCTCGAGCACCTCGGAGGCATCGGCCACGAGCGCTACGAGCTGCTGCCCTTCGTCTTCTCGCCCATGCCGTACAACACGCGGCGGCGCGCGGTGCTGCACCCGGTGAAGGGGCGGCTGGGCTTCTTCGGCAAGCGCAGTCACACGCACGTCGAAGTCGATCTCTGCCCCGCGCTCACGCCGCCCCTCGAGTCGTTGCCGGGAGAGCTCGCCGACGCGTTGGGAACGGCGCTGAAGGACATCGACGAGGTGCATCTGCTCGAGGTCGGCGGCGAGGTGTCGTTCGCGCTGATGGCCAAAGGCGCGCTGCGGCCGAAACACCGTGAGGTCGCGCAGGCGCTCATTCGTGACGAGGTGGTCGCAGGCGTGGTGCTGGTGCCGGGAGCGGGGAAGGGCGCGCCAGAGCTGCTCGGCAAGCCCGTGCTCGAGGCCGACGGCGTGCGCTACCGGCCCGACGCGTTCTCGCAGGCCAACGCCGACGTCAACGCGCCGCTCGTCGATCACGCCATCGCCGAGCTCGACTGCGGCCCCGACGATCACGTGCTCGAGCTGTACTCGGGCAACGGCAACTTCACCTTCCCGCTGGCCGCCGCTGCGAAGTCGGTGCTCGCGGTCGAGTCGTCGACGGTCTCGGTCGGCCTCGCGCAAGACGCCGCGCGCAAGCAGGGCTTCGGCAACGTGCGCTTCGTGCAGGGCGACTGCGAGAAGTTCGCGAAGGGCCTGGTGAAGGAGTCGAAGCGCTTCGATCGCGTGTTGCTCGACCCTCCGCGCACGGGCGCGCCAGGTATCGGCGAGTGGGCCTCGCGCCTGCTTGCATCGAAGGTCGTCTACATCGCGTGTGATCCCGGCGCGCTCGCGCGTGACGCCGCCGAGCTCGTCGCGCAGGGCTTCGTGCCGCGCACCGTTCGGCTGTTCGATCTCTTCCCGCAGACCCGCCACATCGAAGTGGTGATGTCCTTCACGCGCGGTTCCCGGGGCTGACGCATGGAAGCTCGCGTCGTCGAGTTCGTCGAGGTGCTGCGCCAGAACGGGCTCAGGGTCGCGATCTCGGAATCACGTGACGCGGTCGAGGCCATCGCCACCACCGGCGTCGAAGACCCCGAACTCTTCCGGTCGGCCCTCGAAGCTTCGCTCTGCAAGCGCGCCGCTGACGTCGAGACGTTCAATCGTGCCTTCGACCTCTTCTTCACCGGCGCCATCAAGATGCTGCAGGAGATCGATCGGTCGCTCGCCGATCGCATTCGTGAAGAGGGCCTGCTGGAAGGCGACGAGCTGAAGATGATCGTGTGGATGCTCGATCGCCTCGCTGGGCAGCTGTCTCCACTGACGCAGGCGATGATGCAGGGCAACCGCGGTCAGCTCGCGAGCCTCTTCCGCCAGGCGACGCTGCAGATCGACTTCTCGCGCGTGCAGAACGCACTGCAGACCGGGTTCTTCTCTCGGCGGCTCTTGAGCGGGGCAGGGTTCGAGCAGACACGCAGCGACCTCGACACGATCAACGCCGAGCTGCAGGCCCGCGGCGTGTCGTCGCGAGGCGTCGAGATCGTCGGCAAACACCTCTCGGCCGCCATGCGCAGAGTCGAAGAGGCCGCGCGTGCCGAGGCCGGCCGCCAGATCGGCGCACGCCTCAAGAAGTCGCAGGGCAACGTCGCGGACAAGCAGCTGCACCTGCTGTCGCGACAGGAGATCGAGATCGCGCAACGGGCCGTTCGCGCGCTGGCCGAGAAGCTCAAGGCGCGGCTCATTCGACGGCAGCGCTCCCGCAAGCGAGGTCAGCTGAACCCGCGCCGCACGCTGCGAAAGAACCTCTCGGCGGGCGGCGTGCCCATGGTGCCGCAGTTCAAGACCCGAAGGCCTGCGCGGCCCGACGTGGTGGTGCTCTGCGACGTGTCCGACTCGGTACGCGTCACCTCACGCATGATGGTGCTCTTCACCTTCACGCTGCAGTCGCTCTTCTCGCGCGTGCGCAGCTTCATCTTCGTGTCGGAGCTCGGAGAGGTGACGACGTTCTTCAAAGACGCGCGGCCGGAAGAGGCCATCGACGCGGCGACGCAGTCGGGCGTGATCTCACTCGCCTCGAACTCGAACTACGGCCACGCCTTCGCCGAGTTCAATCGCACGTACCTGGGTTCGATCAGCCGGCGCACGACGGTGCTGGTGATCGGCGACGGGCGGAACAACCACAACCCCGCGAACGTGTGGGCGCTCGAAGACGTCAAGCGCAAGGCGAAGCGCGTGGTGTGGATCTGCACCGAGCCGCGGCAGAATTGGGGCTTCGGAGACTCCGAGATGCTGCGGTACGAGAAGGCCGTCTCGCAGGTGGTGACGGTGCAGACGTTGTCGGATCTCGAGCGCATCGCCCAACAGCTGATTCCCGTGTGAGGCCCAGGTGGTGCGGCTCTTTCTGATCTGGCTCCACATCGGGCAACTGGTGCTGCTGCCGATCGTCACGCTCGGTCACGTGCTGCGCAGCCGCTCGATTCCGCTGCCCGAAGACAGCCCGGTCTGGTGGCTGGTGCTGCTCTCGATCGTCTGTGGCTTCTTCACGTCGCTCACCTACGCATTCAAGATCGGCTTCTTCGACGCGCGACGCTTCGCCCCGAAGCTCTTCGTCGAACGAGCGCCGACACGGCAGTTCTTGACGATGGTGCTGGTGCCAGTGGCCTGGCTGATCTGGGCCGCGGCGTCAGGTCCTGACGACTACGACGAGGCGGCGATCGAGTCGGGGTTGCTGGTGCTGGGCGGGCATCACCTCGTGCTGTCGCTGGTGTTGCTCGGTGGGGTGCTGCGCGATCTGTTCGTGCTCCGGTTCGAGGCTGCAGCGGTGTTGGTGATCTCGTGGCGGGTCTTGGCGAGCGGGCTGCTTCTGTGCGCCGTCGGGTTCACGCTGTGGGGCCTGTGGGAGAAGGAAGGCACGAGCGCACTCGGTCTCCTCGCGCTGTCGCTGGTGCTCGAGCTGGTCGGCTCAGTGCCGTTCTATCGGACGAACGCCAAGACCATCTTCGCCGACGAGTGATTCACTGATGTCAGGTGCGGCGGCGGCGCCTACGCTTCGCGCCGTGTCCGATCACCGTTCGAACGCCCGCAAAGCCGTCGGGCTGCTGGTGAAGCTCAGCTACACCGGAGTCGACGAGTTCGCGCAGCGCTACGCGACGAACCTGAGCGACGGCGGCATGTTCATTCGCTCCCGAGACCCCAAACCCGTGGGCACCGAGCTGAAGTTCCGCGTCGAGATCGCGAACGGCCAGCGCGTGATGCAGGGCTCGGCGATCGTTCGTTGGGTGCGCGGCGCCGATGATCCGGCTGGTGCGCCAGGCATGGGCGTGCAGTTCGTCGCGCTCGACGAATCGAGCAAGGTGCTCGTCGAGCGCATGTTGGCGAGCACGCAGTCGGCCAAACCTCCGGCGATCGCACCAGCGACGCCTGCGCCGGCGGTTCCCTCGGTTGCTCCAGTCGCAGCGAAGGCAGTGCCTCCGCCCGTCGCGCCGAAGATCGCTCCCGTTCCCGCTGTGCCGAGCGTCGCGCCGAAGTCTCCGGTTCCGTCCGTCGCGCCCGCTGCTCCACGAGTGGCTCCGCCCGTCGCGCCAACGCCGATGGAGGATCTGTTCTCGTCGCTCGAGGCGTCACCTGAAGCGGGTGCCGAGATCGAGATCGACACGTCTCCGCCGAGTGGAAACGAGATCGAGCTCGACCTCGACAGCCTCATCGCGTCGACGCCCGAAGCTCCGCCGCCGGTCGACGAGCCTCCACCATCGTCGCCCTCTCAGGCCTTCGAGCTCGACATCGACCTGGAGCTCTCCACGCCAGAGGCGCCGCCGCCTCCCGCTCCACCGCCTCCGGCGCCACCTCCGTCGCTGCCCGAGATTCGCCGCGAGGCCGCGCGCGCCCCCGAGCCGCCGCGAACTGCGCCGACCGTTCAGACCCTCGTCGTGCAGGCGCCGCCGCCACCGCCCGCCGCCATCACCAGTGGCCCCGTCTATCTGAAGGACGTCGCGCCCATCGCCGACACCGGGCCGGTCATCGGCATCGATCTCGGCACCACGAACTCCGCCTGCGCCATCGTCAGCAAGGGCCGCCCGCTGATTCTCCGCTCGAAGGACGGCTACAACACGATTCCGTCGATCGTCGCGCTCTCGAAGAGCGGCCGGCTCGAGGTCGGGCATCGCGCGAAGGGTCAGATGGTGCTCAACCCGACGCAGTCGATCTTCGGCGCCAAGCGGCTCGTCGGGCGCGACTTCGGGAGCCCGACCGTCGAGCACGTTCGTACGCGCGCGCACTTCGAGATCGTTCCCGACGCGCAGAACCGTGCGGCCGTGAAGCTTGGTGGCAACACGCTGATGCTCGAAGAGGTGCAGGGCCTCATCCTCAAAGAGTGTCGCGAGATGGCGGAGCACACGCTCGGCACGAAGGTCTCGCGCGCCGTCGTCACGTGCCCGGCCTACTACTCCGAGCCGCAGCGCGAGGCGGTTCGACGCGCAGGCGCCATGGCGGGGCTCAAGGTGGAGCGCGTGCTCAACGAGCCCACCGCGGCCGCACTGGCGTTCGGCATGAACCGCGAGCTGGCGCGCACCGTGCTCGTCTACGACCTCGGCGGCGGCACCTTCGACGCCACGCTGCTGAAGATCGACAAGAACGTCTTCGAGGTGCTCGCGACGGGCGGAGACGTCTTCCTCGGTGGCGTCGACTTCGACAATCAGGTCGTCGATCTGCTCCTCCAGCGCTTTCAGACGCAGCACGGCAGGCCGTTCGCAGGAGACGAGGTGGCGCTCTCGCGCATTTCGGAGGTCGCCGAGAAGGCCAAGGTCGCGCTCTCGGAGCAGACGACCTTCGACGTTCACCTGCCAATGCTCGAGATGGATGCCTCGGGCACGCCACGTGATCTCAAGTGCACCGTCGCGCGCGCCGACCTCGAGAAGGCGTGTGCGCCGCTGGTGGAGCGAACGATTCAGGCGGTTCAAGACGTGCTGCTCGACGCGAAGCTCAAGGCCTCGCAGGTCGACGACATCATCCTCGTCGGTGGCATGAGTCGAATGCCGCTGGTGCGAGAGCAGCTCAAGACGCTGTTCAAGAAGCCCGCCCACGCCTCGGTGAACGCTGACGAAGCAGTTGCGCTCGGCGCGGCGCTCTATTCGGGCTCCGTCGACAAGGTCTCGAGTCTGGTGCTGATCGACGTCGTGCCGATGACGGTGGGGCTCGGCAAGCCGGGCGGCGGGTTTCATCGCCTCATCGAGCGCAACACGCCTCTGCCGGCGACGAAGTCGTTCGGACTCTCGACCCACCTCGACGATCAGACCGAGCTCGAGGTGCTCATCTTCCAGGGCGAAGACAGCAACGTCTCGGGCAACGAGTTTCTCGGCGCGATGAAGATCGAAGGGCTGCCGAAGGGGCCGAAGGGCTCGGTGCAGATCGCGATCACCATCAGCCTCGACGCCGAGTGCGTGCTGAAGGTCGAGGCCCGGGAGTTCAGGACGCGCAAGGTGGTGCAGGCCACGCTCGCGAGCCGCTACACCACCGACGACGTCGCGAAGCGGCTCGGCATCAGCGCCGAGAAGCGGGCCGAGACGAACCAGAAGCGGAGTGAAGAACTGGGTCAACGCGCAGGCGGGTTCTGGAGCCGACTCAAGCACATCTTCTCACACAACTAATCAACAAAAAAACACAACAATCTAACCAAACACAACCTCAAACTCAACAATC
>JAACJQ010000107.1 GCA_016879935.1 Archangiaceae bacterium
GGGAAGGTCAGCGCGTTCTTCGAGACCCGCGTCTTGTTGGTGACGGCCGCGGGCACCGTGACGACGCCTTCGCGCACCTTGATGGTGTCGACCTCGGGCTTTCCTCCAGGCCACGCCGGGCGGGGCTTCTCGACACAGGAAGAGAGAACGAGCGCCGCGCCAAAGAGCGCTGACAACCGAAGACGTGCGGGCATTCGTTCATTGTCCGCCGTCAAGCCGGGGCGGAGCAACGGTATTAATGGAATTTTTCAGCTGTGCTGAAATGTCGGGAATTCAGCTCTCGTCGTCGGCTTTGCGCAGGCCGAGGCGTTTGCGCAGGTCACGCGCCGCCTGGCGTGAGACCTCGACGGAGTGGCCGTTGCTCGTGCGCGCGAGGTAGCCACCGGTGTCGAGCGGCTCCAGGCGGGCGACGGCCTCGAGGTTCAGCAGGGCGCGGCGGTGCACGCGCTCGAAGCGGCCAGGCGGCAGGCGCTGCTCGAGGTCGTTGAGCGAGTAGTCGGTGAGAAACGAGGCGTCTTTCGTGTGCACGGTGACGAGCTCGCCGTCGAGCACGGCGTGGGTGACGGCGTCGGGGTCGAGCAACACGAGGCCCTGTCTCGTCTGCACGGGGAGCCGCGGAATCGACTGGTGCTTCTTCACCGCCGCCGAGAACGTCTCTTTCGTCTCTCGCTGGCGGGCCTTGTCGAGCGCCTTCTTGAGGCGGTCGGGCTCCACGGGCTTGAGCAGGTAGTCGACCGCATCGACCTCGAACGCCTTCACCGCGTGCTCCGCGTGCGCCGTGCAGAAGACGACCCACGGGCCATCGGCGGGCCACAGCGCCATCGCCTCGACGCCGGTGAGCTTCGGCATCTGCACGTCGAGCAACACCACGTCGATGCCGCCGCCCCGCACCTTCGTGAGCACCTCGTCGCCGTCTTTCGCTTCTCCGACGATGGTGACGTCCTCCATCGACGAGAGGAGGCGCGTCAGGCGTGCCCGCGCGAGCTGTTCGTCGTCGGCGATGAGCACTCTCAAGCTGGTCATGCGGGCGTCACTTTCGAAGTGGGGAAGATGAGCTGGGCGCGCGTGCGATCGGGGCCTGCCGCAGCGATGGAGAGTGACGCAGCGCCGTTGGTCGCGAGGTGCAGCTGGCGCTCGAGCGTGGGCAGGCCATCGCTCCCGGCGCGCGGGCCACCGTAGGGGCCGGGGTTCTCGATGGCGATGGTGACGGTGCCCGACGCTTCGACGATGGAGACGAATATGCGGCCACGAAACCCCTTCGCGGGCCCGTGCTTCACCGCGTTCTCTGCGAGCGTGAGCACCGACATCGGCGGCACCTTCACGGCAGGCACGGGCGAGGGCACCTCGAGCACCAGCTCGAAGAGCTCCTTGTCGCGCAGCAGGTGCAGGTCGAAGAGCATGCGCACCAGCTCCAGCTCCTGCTCGAGTGGCCACAGCGGCTCCTTCACGCCCGACAGCACCGTGCGCAGCATCTGCGAGAGCTTCAGCACCGCGGCTTCGGCGACGACGCCATCGATGCGGCACCACTCGGCGATGGCGTTGAGCGTGTTGAAGAGGAAGTGCGGGTCGAGGTGGGCGCGGAGCGAGAGCAGCTGCGCGCGCTCCTTCTCGGCCAGCAGGCGGGTGAGGCGTTGCTCGAAGCCGACGTCACGGCCGAGGCCCCAGCCGCCGACGAGGAACATGGCGATGATGACGGCGAGCGAGCTGCGGTCGGTGAGGAACGTCGCCCGCATGTGCAGCAGCTTCGGCACGCCGACGCCGAGCGAGAGCACGATGCCCGCGCCGACGAGGGAGTAGAGGACGATGCGCACCGCGCCGTTCGAGAGGTCGAGCCCGTCGGGGAAGAGCACGCGGTACGACACCGGCGCGAGCGCGATGAAGGCGAGGCACATCACGATGCCGAGCGGTGTCGCGAGCGGCTCACGGCTGAACGCGGCCTGCGTGACGACGAGCGGAATGCAGACGACGAGAATCGGCACCAGCCGCTTCGGCGCCAGCAGCGCCAGCCACGTCGCCCGCACGATGCTCGTCGATGGAACCGTCACTCCCGCGAGCCTGACACAGCCCCCGCGTCACGCAGAGTCTTCGGTCGTGAGCGGTCGAGGCGCGACCTCGAACGGTCGCTCGACGCGCACTGAATTGGTGATGACGAACGGTCGAGCTGTCGCGCTGACGGTGGTGCTCCTGGCCGGCCGCGCGTTTCCCTGCGGTTGGTCCTCCGAGACCTTCGCAGCCGAGACGGGAACGCTCCCGTGCGCGCGTGGGTCGAGGCGCTGACGAAGGCGCCGTGACGTTCCTTGCAGCGGGGTCACGAGGCCATTAGCTGGCGCTCCTCACTTTCTCAGGAGGCCGCACATGGCTGTCACCGCAGGGCAGAAGGCGCCGGCGTTCAAGGCGAAGGATCAGAACGGCGCGCTCGTCTCGCTCGCCGACTTCAAGGGCAAGTACGTCGTTCTCTACTTCTACCCGAAGGACAACACGCCGGGCTGCACCGTCGAGGCGTGCGCGTTTCGCGACGATCACTCGCACCTCACGAAGGCCGGCGCGGTGGTGCTCGGCGTCTCGCCCGACAGCGAGAAGAGCCACCAGAACTTCATCGCGAAGTTCAACCTGCCGTTCCCGCTGCTCGTCGACACCGACCACTCGCTCGCCGAGGCGTACGGCGCGTGGGGTGAGAAGAGCCTCTACGGCCGCAAGTTCCTCGGCATCATCCGCTCCACGTTCCTCATCGCGCCCGATGGGTCGATCGCCCACGCGTGGCCGAAGGTGAAGGTCGACGGGCACTCCGAAGACGTGCTCGCGGCGATCGAAGCGCACCAGTCGGGTGAAGCGCCCGCGCCCGCGAAGAAGCCGGTCGCGAAGAAGGCGGCGCCCGCGGCGAAGGCCGCCGCCAGGAAGAAGTAATTCCGCCTCTCAAGACCGCTTTTCGAGCACCGAGGGCGTCGGGTCAGCACGACTCGACGCCCTTTTCGTGGTCGCAAGAGGCTGAACCGACGTCGCTTTCTGGCGCCATGTAAAGGCCCTTGGGTGCGAGGTGGAGTGCGGTTGCACACATCCTGTCACGCCGGGGTTTCAATCCCTGCAACGAGGAACGAGGCCCACTCGCTCCTCCGCCCAGGAACTGACCATGTGCTCGCCCCGAAACGGCCTCTGGCCGCTGTCACTCGTGTTGTCTCTTGTCGCCGCGTGCGGCACCAACACTGCCACCATCGGCATCGACGACCCGTCGCCTGACACGGTCGGCTCGAACGAGCTGACGTCGTCGACGAGCAAGACCTGCGCGCCCAACACCGTGCGCGCGACGTACGCGCTCGGCGGCACCGTGCTCGTGCCGTGGGGCACCATGCAGGGCTACGTGCTGGTGAAGGACGAGAGCGTGGTCGGCCTCGTCGCCACCCGCGACGCCGTGCCGTGCGGAGCCGCCGTCGTCGAGACCGACGGCGTCATCGCGCCGGGCCTCATCGATCTGCACAACCACGTCGCCTACAACTTCATGGGCCCGTGGACGCCGCCGCGCCCGTACGCGAACCGCAACCAGTGGCAGAGCGACCCCGCCTACGCCGCCGCCGTGAAGACGCCGTACAACGCGGTGAAGAACGCCGGCCACCTCTGCCAGGCCCAGAAGTACGGCGAGCTGCGCGCGCTGCTCGGCGGCACCACCACCATTCAGGGCTCCATCGGCTACGCGTGCCAGAACGGCTGGGTTCGCAACGTCGAGTCGTACGTCTTCTGCCAAGACAAGATTCGCCAGAACGTGCTGCCCATCACCGGGCTCACGCAGGCCGACGCCAACGCGCTCATCGCCCAGTTCGACGCGGGCACGACGAAGGCGTACCTCGTTCACCTCGCTGAAGGCGTCGACGATGCGTCGCGCGCCGAGTTCGACCACCTGCGCACGCTCGGCCTCCTTCGCAAAGAGGTCGTCGGCATTCACGCCACCGCGCTCACCACCGCGCAGCTGACCGAGATGGGCCAGGCCGGCATGAAGATCGTCTGGTCGCCGCAATCGAACCTGGGCCTCTACGGCGCGACGACGAACGTGCCCGCGGCGCTGGCGGCGGGCGTGAAGGTCGCGCTCGCTCCCGACTGGACGCTCTCTGGCACCAACAACCTGCTCGCAGAGCTCAAGGTCGCCGACCGCATCAACCAGACGCAGTGGAGCGGCTTGCTCAGCGACGCGCAGCTCATCGAGATGGCCACCACGACGCCTGCGGAGATCGCCGGCCTCGGCGAGAAGATCGGCAAGGTGCTGCCCGGCTTCGCGGCCGACCTCGTGGTGGTGAAGAAGAACGGCAAGACCGCCCACCGCGCCCTCATCGACGCGCAGCAGAGCGACGTGCTCCTCACCATCGTCGGCGGTCAGGCGATGTACGGCGACACCACGATGCTGGGCACGCTCGGCGTCACCGGCTTCGACACCGTTCAGGTCTGCGGCCAGGACCGCGGCGTGCTCGTGCGTGACGCGACGGTCGCCAACGGCGGCAACGAGTCGCTGACCGACCTCGTCACCACCCTCACCAACGACGGCGTCACCCCGTACCCGCTCGCCGGCGCCTGCCCGCCCGCGCCTTCGCAGTCTCAGCTTCCTTGACCCAACCCAGACCACGACCATGAACACCAACCTCAAGCTGTTGCCCGCTCTCCTCGCTGCCATCGCGCTCGCCGCCTGCGGCCAGGGCCTCGCCCGCATCGAAGACCAGGACCAGGAGGCCTTCGAGTCGTCACTCGACGAGCTCACCACCAGCGACGACGAGCTCAACGGGCTCTACGTCGCGAGCGCTGCCGATGGCGGCGTGCTGCCTGGTGAAGTCACGATCGAGTCGTGGAGCACCGTCGGCATTCGCCTCACGATGAACGGGCAGAAGACGCAGCTCACGCGCGCGGGTGACGTGCTCTCCGGCATCGGCGTGAATCTGAACGTGAAGGCCAACAAGAGCGGCGTGCTCGACGACTCGCTCGACGGCACCGTCAATGGCCAGGCCGTGGTGCTCAAGCGCGACACCGCGGTGAAGCCGCCCATCGTGCTCTCGTTCCCCGGTGACCGGCCGTTCCGCTCGTACCTCACCGAGGTCATCGTGCCCGCCGCGCACCGCGACCGCGAATCGTACGTGCAGCTGCGCTCCTACCCGATGGGCTTCTGGCTGCGTGACTGCGAGCTGTACCGCACGGGCTCGTGGCAGCGCCGCTTCTTCAAGGGCGCCACCTGGAGCGAGCAGTCGACGTCGTTTCACAACGTCATCAAGGGCGTCGACTACGTGAAGACGAACCCGCGGCGCATGACGAAGCAGTACAAGTTCAGCACCGCGCTCAACACGAACCTGTCGAACCCGACGGCCGACATCGGCCTCGCCTCGTCGACCTTCGCCATGTACTTCCCCACGGCGGCGGGGCGCGGCCTGCGCTGGCAGTTCGCCGACGACTCGCTCGCGTACTTCATCACCGACCGCCCCAGCCGCGGCGCGCGCATCGGCCTCGTGGTGATGGACACGCCGACCCACGGCCCGCTCGCGAGCACCTTCGGCCGTCAGCTGCTCGACCTCGGTGAGATGCCGGTCGCCGACAGCGCCACCTACGTGCGCGTGATGATGGACCTGCTGGTGAAGTCCGACGTGTCGCGCTTCTCGCAGCTCTCGGGCACCGGCCGCTCGGCGCTCGTCGACTGGTACTCGGTGATGGCCATCGAGGACTACCGCGGCGTGGCGTTCAGCTCGGCGTCGCTCGGCTGGGGCTACAACATGACGAACGTGCAGTTCTTCGGGCTCGTCACCCGCGCGCTCGCTCGCCCCTCCGAGGTCGACGCCGACGGCAAGCCGGTGAAGGGCCAGGTCGTCGTGGGCACGCAGCTGCGCCCGGGCGAGGCCTCGTACGCCGACGTGCTGAACAACGGCAACGACATGCAGGAGTACGCCGACATGGCGCGCCTCAAGCAACTCACCAGCCAGTTCCTCAAGGAGCGTCACCCCGCGCTGGTCGCCGAGCTCGAGGCCTCGTTCGCGGGCGTGGTGCCGTACTCCGAGCTCGACTCCCGCGCTCGCAACGACGTGTTCCACTACATCTGCGCGCAGCTCTACGACTCCCGGTACCGCACCGCCGTGCTGAAGGACCAGGCGAAAGCCGCCCGTGTCATCAACGCCGTCGCGGCCATCTTCGACACGCTGCAGAGTCAGTCGACGCAGCTCGAGGCGTACCTGCTGTCGAAGGGCCTCACGAAGAGCAACGTCGCCGCGCCGAAGTCGACCGGGTTCTGAACCCGGCACTACACTCGCCAGGTGCTTCGTCACGGGTGGGTGGTGGTGCTGATCAGCGCATGTCTGCAGAGCGCTCCCGAGCTGCAGCTCTTCGCGCCGAGCCGGCTCGTCGATGATGGGCGAACCGTCGACGTCACCGTCACGGTCGAGGGGCAGGCAGGCGTCGTCTCGGTCGAAGCGACGGCAGGCACCTTCGTCGACGATGCGCTGAGGCCGCAGAACGGTTCGGCGGTGTTTCGGTATGCCTGCGCCCGCACCGAGGATGCTCGATGTGCAGGCCGCGTCGTCATCACCGCCCGCTTTCGCAACCTCGCGGCGACCAGGAGTCTCGAGGTCGTTCCGCCCGGCACCACTGGTGGCGGGGGCCCCGGTGACGACACCGCAGGCGGGCGGGCGGGGGGCGGGTTCATCGCGATGGGCGGAGGCGTCTCTGGTGCAGGTGGAGGCAGCGCTCGGGCAGGAGGCAGCGCTGCGGGAGGAACGGCCACAGCAGGTGGGAGCAGTGGCGGCAGCGCGCTCCCCATCGACGCGGGCCCGCCACCGTTCGACTGCCTCGACTACGACGGCGGCGTTCACCCCGGCTTCACGTTCGATGACGGCGGCGCGCTCTCGCTCGGCTGTGATGGAGAGCCCATCGACGCGGTCTTCCTCACCACGTCCTCTCCGCAGAAGGTGAGCGTGTGCGGCACCGTTCGACTGTCGGAGCCGGCGGCGATGCCCGTCTTCCCTCGCAGCGTGTTCATCGGCACGCTCCGCAGCTCAGGCACCATCGGCCTCAACTGCTGCAGCACGTTGCGCTGTCTGCGCGACCCCAACGAGGTGCGGTACCGCTTCGAGCTCGAGTCGGGCGCGTTTCACCTCGGCGTCGGCGCGCGCAGCGACGACTTCTCGTACTCGCAGTTCGGGTACTACGCCGGTACGCAGGCGAGCCCCATCACCGACCCCGACGCGGGAGCGTGGTTGGTCGTCAGCGGCCTGGCCGACGGTGGCGCTTCGCTGATGCGCAACGTCGACTTCTTCGTCGGTCGCGGCAAACGCCCGGGAGACCCGTGATGAGAACGCCGGTCTGGCTGCTCCTCGTCCTCACGGCTTGCCCTCAGGCGCCCGAAGAGCTGCAGCTCATCGCGCCCTACCGCGTCGCTGACGACGGGCGCTTCACGCGCATCTCGGTGAACGTCGCGACGGCCGACGGCCAGCCTGGCGCAGGTGTCGTCTCGCTGAGTGCCAGCGCGGGCGAGTTCTCGGCTCCGATGGTGCAGCTCGAGGCGGGTGGAAATGGCTCGGTCGAGTTCTCGTGCTCACGCGCGGCCGACCCGGGCTGCTCGGGGGCGGTGACGTTGACCGCACGCTGGAAGTCGCTCTCGGCGGAGCGGGTGGTGCAGGTCGTGCCTCCCGCGTCGTTGCTGCCGTTCGACGCTGGGCACATCGAACGTGACGACGCCGGCTTCGACTGTGTCGCCGACTACGATGGAGGCCCGCGGCCCGGCTACACGCTGCCTGATGGTGGGCCGTTGGCGACCGGGTGCCACGGCGAGCCCATCGACGCGGTCTTCGTCGAGTCCACCTCTTCGACTCACATCAGCATCTGCGGCACGGTGACGCTGGCAGTGCCGAGAACGCGGCCCGCGTACCCACGCATCAACCTCGAGGGAGAGTTCTTCTTCA